>JBFLWQ010000008.1 GCA_040757775.1 Thermodesulfobacteriota bacterium | reverse complement strand
CCGTGACCGGAACAACGAGAAGGTCTACCATCTGGTAAAGGGGCTCTTCCTCCAACATCCTGTACCCAATCTGGGAACGACAGAATGTGTCTATGAAACGTGGTATATAAGCCGCACTCTCTGCTACCGCTTCATGGTCTCCACCACGAAAAAGACAAACCGGTATCGCCCCAGAGGCATACACTAACTCCTCTGGCATATACCCCCCAGGTGTATACCCGATAATCTTTACCCCCTCTTCTCTCTTTTTCCTTATCTCTCTGTACCTTCCATCCATATGCGCTGAAAGCCGATCCATTGCTCCCATATTACACCTCCTACCTTATGAAAGATGGCCTAATTAGGCCTGCCAAAGTATGAAACCTTTCCATACTAACTAATATACAACCCTAAATTTATTAATGTCAAGCAAAATTCCAAAATCCGGATATAGGTTTGAACAGATCAATTCTTTTTGGGTTTTTGCTCATAAAAATTGCCGAACTGAATTGACAGGGATTTTTCAATCATTTTCCCTTAATTCGCCCTTCAATGCCATAATTTAGGGATTTGGTCCATATTGACATAAAGAGTATGAAATTGTATTCTTGTAATGTCCATCAGATTTTGGGGTTTTAAGGAGGGATTTCTATGAACGGTGCCAGTTTCCAACAGCTTGAGGCCACCTCACTTTATTGCCCACAATGTAAAGTAGCTGTGCCAGTAAGAAAAAGACTCCTGATAGTTTTACCTGAAGGGGATAAATTTGAGTACCTCTGTAGCTACTGCTCATCATCTTTGGGTTCCAAAATAGAGCCACAGAGCAAAAAGAATAAGCTTATAATTTAAGGGATATTGGTGGAATATTTTGTATTACATCTAACCTTCGATATCAGTTCAAAAGGTTCTGCACGCAAGATCTTTCCTTATCTGGCCATTCACATAATTCGAACAGAATGCATTGACCACAAAGTGGTCTTTTTGCCTTGCAAATTCTTTTTCCATGAAAGGTAAGCAGGTGGACTGTACGGATCCATTTCCCCTCTGGTATAATATTGCACAACTCCATTTCTACCTTATCAGGATTATTGGAATGTGCCAGCCCCAAACGATTTGAAACCCTCTGCACGTGGGTATCCACCCCAATAGCAGGTTTGCCGAAGGCGTTAGCCAGTACTATGTTTGCGGTTTTTCTTCCAACCCCGGGGAGACTTACCAGTGCCGGGAGCGTTGAAGGGACTTCCCCATTAAAGTCTTTAATAATCTTTTTACAACACCCTGCAATATTTTTAGCCTTGTTTTTATAGAAACCGGTAGAATGAATATCTTCTTCTAATGCATCGATGCTGACGTTTGTATAGTCTTCGGCTTTTTGATACTTTTTAAAAAGGTCTGTGGTAACCTGGTTGATCCTTTCATCAGTACACTGAGCGGCAAGGATGGTGGCAATAAGGAGCTGTAAAGGGGTTTTGAATTCAAGGACTAAGCGGGCATCAGGATACTCCCTTTCTAAGATTTCTAAAATCCTTTTGACTTTGACCATACAATGCTGCCTCACCTAGCTAGTTCGTCCTGAAAAACTCCCTTTTCCGCTCTCCCATATCCATGTTATCAAAGATTTTGCCAAAACAAAAGAGAAACTTCTAATAAATTAGTGATTGATAACACTCTTTTTATAGGCTATATTATCCGAAAACCCATTTTGATTATTTATTAAAAAATCTTAAAAATCAATTTTGAGGAAGAACAATGAATAAAAATGGAAACATAAATATTTTGATGATAGACAAACAGGCACTTAAGCTCGGTGAACCTCTGGAGGATTTTCTAAATCTTTCTGATGAAATGCATGTATATACTGTCAGGATTTGCGACAGCTATACTGAGGCATTGCCCATGCTGGAGGGGGTGGATATAGCCTTGATAGAACTTGACCTAACCAAGGAATACTCTATGCCGGGAGATAAGGATTTTCTTCCATGGATAGATGAGGAAAATGCCGGATACAGGTTTTTAACATACCTTAAGGTGGAATGTCCGGATATTAAGGTGATTATGCTGGTGGACTATCCTGCATGTGAGAAGCCCAGACCGGAGATGCCGGAAATACTGGATAAGGGAGCCGATAGCTATATTGTAAAGCCCTTTGTCATAAGTGAACTGGTTGAAAAAATCCACCGCATATCGTTAACTTACTTCTTTAATAAAGGGAATAAAAGTTAATGAAGGGAGAAAAGATATTGATAGCGGTCCTTTTGATTGCTACTGTTTTATGTTGGGGTGCAACTCCCATAATAGAAAAAATCGGTTTAACGAAGGTGTCTCCTATAGTTGGTGTTACCATAAGGAGTATTACCATAACAGTTATTCTTGTGGTTGTTACTATCCTAACTGGCGATATAAAGGACATAATCAACACTGACGTTAAATCGATTTCTCTTTTTTCCTTAAGTGGAATTTTAGCTGGCTTGTTGGGCATGTGGACTTATTACCAGATCCTTAAGACGGGGGCAACCTCTAAAATTGTTCCCCTTGCTGCTACCTATCCACTGGTGACAGCTATGCTTAGCATTTTGATTTTAGGAGAAGCTATAACACTGCCCAGGATAATTGGTACTGTCCTTATTGTTGGGGGGATTTACTTAGTAAAGTGAAATAGAAGCGCATATCAAGAGCTTGATGCCCTTGTAACTATTCAAAATCTCGATGGATTTGTAAAAAACTCCAGATACAAGGCACGCAAATCACGAGGAGTGAGGCGTACTTATAGTTACGCTGCAACAACGAGGGATGCAGCGTAACGCCGCAGATGGACTTTTTACGAATCCATCAAACTTTATTCCAATTGTTTTATAGCCTCTTCAATCCTGTCCATGCCCATCTTAATATTTTCGAAAGACGTGGCATAGGAGAGTCTGATGTGATTATCATCACCAAATGCCAGACCTGGTACCACAGCAACCATGGCAACATCCAGAAGAAAATCGGCAAAACCGGTGGAGTCTTCTATTCTCTTCCCATTAAACCTTTTTTGATAAAGTGGTGAAACCCTGGGGAATGTATAGAAAGCCCCCATAGGTTTTAAGCACGAAACTCCATCAATGGAATTGAGCCTTTTGACCATATATTTTCGCCTTCTGTTAAACTCTTCTACCATTGTATTTACAGCATCATAAGAGTTTGTTAGTGCCTCTATACTGGCCTTCTGGGCTATGGATGTAGGGTTGGAGGTGCTCTGACTCTGAATTTTACTCATTGCCGAAATTATTTCCTGTGGCCCGCCTGCGTACCCTATTCTCCATCCTGTCATAGAATAAGCCTTTGAGACCCCATTTGCCACGATGGTTAAATTTTTTATTTCCTTTCCTAATGAGGCTATACTGGTAAAAGTTAAACCATCGTAAACGAATTCCTCGTATATCTCATCCGATATTACGATCAGTTTCTTTTCTACAGCAATTTCTGCTATCTTTCCAAGCTCCTCTGCCATATACACAGTACCGGTAGGATTTGAAGGACTGTTTAATATGATTGCCTTAGTCTTATCAGTGATTGCTTCCCATAATTCGTCAGGCAGGATCTTAAATTCATTCTTTTCTGTAGTTTTTACAATGACAGGTGTAGCATCGGTTAAAAGGACAATATCAGGGAACGATACCCAGTAGGGAGCCGGAATAATCACTTCGTCACCACTATTAAAAAGGGCCTGTGCGATGTTATAGATAATGTGCTTTCCCCCACAGGAAACTATGATCTGCTTTCTTTCATAGGTCAGGTTATTTTGCCTTTGGAATTTATTGATTATAGCATCCTTCAGCTCTTGAATTCCATCAACAGGGGTATACTTGGTAAAGCCCTCATTAAGGGCATTAATAGCTGCGTCTTTAATGTTTTGAGGCGTATCGAAATCAGGCTCTCCTGCCCCAAAACTTATAATATCTATACCATCTGCCTTCATTTTATCTGCCTTGGCAGATACTGCCAGGGTTGGCGACGGTTTTATCTTATTCACTCTTTCAGCCAGAATCATGATTTTTCCTTCCATTTAACCTTATGTTATTACTGTTTAACTCTCTGTATTTTGGAAATTTCTCTTTTAACTTTCTGTCGACAACATCAGGGACAAGGTTTTTCACAGAACCACCCATACTTGCCACCTCTTTGATTATTTTAGAACTGATATAGAACCACCTGTAGCTGGTCATAAGAAAGACTGACTCTATATTTCTATGCAGTTTTCTGTTCATCAACGCCATCTGGAATTCATATTCAAAATCCAGTACTGCCCTGAGTCCTCTAACTACTACATGCACATTCTGTCTATCCAAATATTCTACGAGAAGACAGTCAAAGGAATCTATAATAACCTTGGGATTATCTTTGAATATCTCGCGGATTATCTCTACCCTCTCTTCCATAGTAAACAAATTGGTTTTGAGTGGATTTAATGCAACCGTTACTATAAGCTTATCAAAGAGGTTGAGAGCCCTATTTATCAAATCTACGTGACCATTGGTAACCGGATCAAATGAACCTGGGTATACAGCAAATCTTTCCATAAGCTTCCTTTTATTAACGGGTTAATTAGTTTTTTTGAAAAATTCAAAAAACGAGATTATGGTTGTACCATATCTTCTCTGATCAGCCAAGGTTAGTCCTTCTATACCTCCTTCTACCATTTCTGAAGAAGAGTGTTCAGCTATAACCAAAGAGGTATCTTTTAAAATATCTGATTGGGATATCTTCACCAGAGCGTCTTTCAGTATACCCTTTATGTAAGGTGGATCCAGAAATATAAAATCGAATCTATTTCCCCTTCTTTCCAGAATCTTTATTCCCTTCTCTACGGTAGTGCCTATTATTTGACTGATATCAGTAAACCCACAGTTTCGGAGGTTCTTTTCTAACACAGGCAAGACATGCCGACTACTCTCGATAAAGACTGCTTTCGATGCCCCCCGACTCAGTGCCTCTATCCCTAAGTTCCCGGTTCCTGCAAACAAATCCAGAACCTCCTTATCTTTGAAATCACAGGATAGTATATTAAAAATCGATTCTTTAATCTTGTCAGCGGTTGGACGTGTAGTTAAGCCTCTGGCAGAAAGCAGCTTCCTTCCCTTTGCCTTACCACCTATAACCCTCAATGATTTATCACTATACTAAGGTTGACTGTTCTTTAAGTATGAAGTGGGCAGAATCTTAACATATAACTTAGGTTTGTCAAGAGCTTTCAGGAAAGACTTTACAGAAAAGAGAAGAGTGAATTATGCTATGTCAGCCCTTTTTCAATATTGCTGCCTTGCTAAGAAATAATTTAGGTCTCTCAACAACTGCCAGGCCGGCGTCCATGGCTTTTTTGATTGTGTTTTCAAACGTTTTTTTTGAAACATGAAATGGTGGTTCTACCATGAAAACCTGTCCATTCGGCTTTAGAATCGTTTCTATTTCACTAAAAAATACCTTTACATTGGGAACTTCGTGAATCATATAGAACAACAGAACAAAATCAACCTTCTCAGAAACGCCTATTTTGTTCTCCTCGCATTTGTGCAGTGTGATACGTTCTTCAAGTTCAGTTCCTTTAATCTTTTTTCTTACTTTTTGAAGCATCCCTTCCTGTAAATCAGCAGTGATGACTCGACCGGATTTGCCGACCATTTGTGCCATATCAATAGAGAAAAACCCCGGGCCACAACCTATATCCAGAACAGTCATTCCTTCTTTAACATAGGGACCTAGTATTTTTCGCGGGTTTTGTATCCATCTTCGAATCCTATTATCGAGAACACCCGATGCTACAACCGGACATATACGATTCCTTCTATTGATCACTATATCTTTATCCAACTATTTTTCGTTTATTGAGAACTATTAAGGATGGGACTAATTAACCTCTTTATACACAAAATTATCATTAAATGCATATATTGTGTTTTAACCCGAACATTCATTTTTATACGCTATATTCTTCCCATCTCTTTTAATGCTTTTCTTAGCTTCTCTCTATTCTCTGGTCTTAGCTCTACCAGGGGCAACCTCAACTTTCCGGCCGGTAGTCCCATCATCTTCAATGCCTCTTTTACCGGTGCTGGATTCGATTCTATAAATAGGGTATTGACTAAATGAAGGGTGCGGTAGTGTATATCCCTTGCTTTTTCATATTCTCCTGCTTTGATCAATTTACACATCTCGGTATACTCTTTCCCTATAACATTCCCCACCGCACATATTACACCATCTCCCCCAAGGCACATCATGGAGTATGTCAGAGCATCTTCACCAGAGAGGACAAAGAACTTTTTGGGGCTGTTCTTGGTGGCTCTTATTATCTCCATGGTCTGCATTAGATTCCCGTTCGCATCTTTAAGCCCTATTATATTATCGATCTTTGAAAGTTCAATTATAGTTTGAGGCTCTATATTTCTGCCAGTTCTAGATGGTATATTATATATAAAATGAGGTATTTTTGTATTTTTAGCGATAGCTTCAAAGTGGCGCATAATCCCATCCTGGGTTGGTCTGTTATAGTAAGGGCCCACTTGAAGACTGGCATCAGCACCCACATCCTCAGCGTGTTTTGTCATAGCAATAGCCTCCTGGGTGCTATTAGACCCGGTTCCTGCAATTACAGGTACCCTGCCGTTAACCTCCTTTATAACTATCTCAATTATCTGGTTATGTTCTTTGTGGGAGAGGGTAGGGGATTCTCCTGTAGTTCCACAGGGGACTATACCATCAACCCCCTCCTCTTCAATAAGATAATTTACCAGCTTTTTTAACCCGCCCTCATCTATTGAATAGTCATCCTTAAAGGGAGTAATTATCGGGATATGACAGCCAGTAAAGTCTTTCTGATGCATGGTTATACCTCCTCTTTATCTTATAATTCTTTAAATTTTTCCTCAGCCTCTGAGGGACGCACATAAGAAGGAGTAAATGTATTTAAATCCAGGACATTATTCTTTTTAAATTGATATAAACTCAATCTTGCAACACTTGCCGCACGTGGAAGCCTTAAATTCAGTGGGGCAAAGAATGCCATATCTTTAAGTACCTCTTTTATGAGTGTATGATAAACTTTTATGCCATCACCTAAAAAGACAACCTTTTCTTGAATCTTTTTTAAGAGTTCACCGGGGTTTATTGCCAGATCCGGTGTGATTTTTTTTAGCCTGTTTTTTGCATCTCTTTTATACAATGCCGTGTAGACTTGCTTTTTCCTGGCATCTAATATTGGACAGATAAGGTAGCCAGTAAAGGAAATATTTTCAGCCATAGCATCCAGGGTTGGAATGCCTACAACAGGTTTGTTAACTGCATAGGCAAGTCCCTTAACTGTACTCGCACCTATTCGGAGTCCTGTAAATGAACCGGGACCTATAGAAATAGCAAATCCATCAATTTCGCCCATAGATATCATTGTGTCTCGCATGACACAATCAATGGCTAAAAGCAGTCTTTCGGAATGAGTGATATCGATATTCAACAGATACTCTGATACCAATTCATCGTCATCGACCAATGCTACACTCCCAGCCATGGTTGAAGTTTCTATTGCCAATACTTTCAACGGATATACCTATCCTCAGGTTAGTTGTAAAGCTGATAGAGCTTTGCACAACCGCATTGCAACTCTCTTTCGTCATTCCGCACTTGATGCGGAATCCAGTTATTTCAAGCAGTTCTGGATTCCGGCTTCCGCCGGAATGACGTGGGGAGTATGTTTTTCAAAGCCCTTCCTGAATTCTGATTTCTGACACTTCGATTTTATTTAGTAAATATCCGGCTCAAGTCATTGTAAAATACAAAAACTATCAACAGGATTATAATAACCAGGCCAACTTGCTGCGCAGCCTCCCTTTTCTTTATACTGAGCGGTTTTCCCATAATAGCCTCAAGGAGGAAGAAGAAGAGATGCCCACCATCAAGTATCGGGATAGGCAAAAGATTTACTATACCCAGATTGATACTTATTATTGCCATAAAAAAGAGAAAATTCGGAATTCCTGCCTGTGCCTGTTTCCCTGCCATCTGGATTATTAGGATAGGTCCACCCAGGGTATTTGCAGGTACTGTTCTTTCAATAAGTTTTATTATAGTTATTCCCATCAATTTGATCAGCCACCATGTCTGTTGAGACCCTTTTACTATAGCCATAAAAGGATTATATCTCTCTGTAATAAATTTATCTGATGCGGTTATGCCGATCTTGTAAATCTTTACGTCTTCCCCAAAGATATTTTTGTCAGTAAAGAGCTTTGGTGTAAGTTTGGTCTTGTAGTAACTGCCATCTTTTTTTAGCTGAATGGTCAGTTCCTCTCCTTTGCTGCGCTGAATAATCTTTGTTAAGTCTTCCCATCGTGAGACTTTCTTCCCATTTATTGCAACAATTTGGTCGCCTTTTTTAATTCCTGCCTCATAAGCAGGAGACCTATCTACAATATCGCCTACCTGGGTTGTCAGGACTGGAACTCCCCTCATGTAAATTGCGGAAAGGATAACTACTGCAAATATTATGTTAGAAAAAGGTCCAGCGAACACAATTCCTGTCCTTTTTAGTAGAGATTTGTTGGAGAAGGATTTGGACAGGTCATTTTCTGATACTTTTTCTTCCTCCCCGGGTTCCTCTCCAATCATTTTTACGTATCCTCCCAGGGGAATAGCAGAAAGAAGGTATTCAGTTTCTCCAATTTTCTTACTAAGTATTTTGTGACCGAAACCAAGGGAGAACTTGAGTACCCCAACACCGCTTATCTTTGCAACGATAAAATGTCCCAATTCATGGACAAAGATTAGTATTCCCAGTAAAACTATCGCAGAAATTGCAGTTACCATTCAACACTCCTTTTAATCTCTAGATAAGTAACTTTGCCTTCATCCTGGCCCAACTATCGGCATCCAGTGCATCTTGTATTGTGTTTATTTCTTTTACCTTATAAGAGTTCATGGTCTGTTCTATAATATGGGGTATTCCAGTGAAACCTATTTTATTGTTTAAAAACGCCCCTACTGCAATCTCATTGGCGGCGTTGAGAACAGCAGGCATTGTTCCTCCCTCCTCAACTGCCCTGTATGCCAATCTGAGAGCAGGGAATCTTTTCTCATCCGGGAGGTCAAAGGTGAGTTTCTCAATCTCAAGGAGGTTTAAGGACGGAAGTTCCGTTGGAAGACGTTCAGGATATGCAAGGGCATAAGATATTGGTCCCCGCATATCCGGTACCCCCATTTGGGCAAGAACTGAGCCATCAATATATTCTACCATTGAGTGAACTATACTCTGGGGGTGAATATGGACGTCGATCTTTTCATGAGGAATATCGAATAACCATCTGGCTTCAATTATTTCTAATCCTTTGTTCATTAAAGATGCTGAATCAATGGTGATCTTCTTTCCCATCTGCCAGACAGGGTGAGTTAGGGCTTCCTGAATTGTGACAGTTGCGAGTTCTTCATGGGGACAGTTTAGAAACGGTCCCCCGGAAGCAGTCAAAATTATCCTTTTTACATCCTTCTTTTGATGCCCCAAGAGGGATTGGAAGACAGCACTATGCTCACTGTCAATGGGGAAGATAGTAACGCCGTTCTCTTTTGCTTCTTCCATTACTATCTTTCCTGCCATAACTAAGGTTTCCTTGTTAGCCAGGGCTATATTTTTATGAGCTTTAATTGCAGAAATTGAAGGAATTAACCCTGCCGCTCCAACAATGGCAGATACAACCATATTAACCTCTGGTAAAGTAGCAACCCTATTGATTCCTTCAACACCATAGAGTATTTCTATGTCTAGTGGATCTAATTCTTCTTCCAGTCTGTTGGCAAGAGGTTTATTCAATACGGATACCACTCTTGGGTTAAATTTGTTAATCTGGTTTTTTAGTATTTGGATATTAGACCCAGCCGAAAGGGCTACTATTTCGTATTTGTCCCTGAACCTCTCGACTATATCCAACGTGTTGACACCGATTGAACCTGTAGAACCCAAAATAGCCAGCTTCTTCACCTAGTACTCCAACTGCAATTCAGACACTGGACTTCAAATTTCAGACATCAGCTAATGGCCAGAGATTACACAAAAATAAAAGTCTGAGGTCTGACGTCTCTTGTCTAATGTCTGTCTCACATAGTGATTACTAAAGAAATATAATTGCATAATAGTAAAGAAAGGGAGATGAAAAGAGGATGCTGTCAATCCGGTCTAATATACCCCCATGTCCAGGCAGCAAACTGCCGGAGTCTTTTACCCCGACGCTTCTCTTTATCATTGATTCACATAGATCCCCCACCTGTCCCATTATCCCCAGCCCTACAGCCAAAATTAGGCAGTGATAAATCTCCAGTTGCTCCAGAAAGTATTGCATGAAGATTAAAGCGCCTCCTATATTCCCTGCGAATCCCCACAGGGAACCCTCTATAGTTTTGCCCGGACTAATCCTTGGGTACAGTTTGTGCCTCCCAAAGTAACTGCCCCCATAATAAGAGGCAGTATCCCCCATAAAGGTTACTGCCAGGGTGAAGAAAACCCATTGTTTACCAAGGGGCAATCCTCTGATTAAGGTAAGATGAGAGAAGAGGAGTCCTATGTAAAAGATTCCAATTAGAAGTTTCCCAAGGGTTGGGACTACAGAACTTAAATCTTCAACATTTATGAGAAAGAAAATAAGCAAAAAAATAGTAATAAAAGCGGAAAAACCTAATATGAAATGGTCATCTCCCCTATAAATACCATATGCTAAAAATGATACTGAAAGGATCCCTAGTATCTTTTCTTTCCTGTGATCTCCGGGCAAAACCAGAGAATAAAACTCATGAGTTGCTAGTATTATTGTAACTAAAAGGACCCCAAAAAAAACCTGTTGTGAGCCATAACCTACCACAAGGATAAGGAGTGGTATAAGGAATAAAGCTGTTAACCATCTCTTTAATTCCATTACACCCATTTCTTCTTCCTGTCCTTTATCTGACTGCTCGTTAAACCAAACCTTCTTTCTCTAGACTGAAAGTCCAGTATAGCTTCAATTAAATCTTCTTTTTTAAAATCGGGCCATAGGGTATCGGTAATGTATATTTCTGTATAAGCCATTTGCCAGAGTAGAAAGTTGCTAATTCGGCGTTCACCACTGGTCCTGATCAGGAGATCTGGATCTGGAATTCCAGCAGTAAATAGGTATTTAGAAAAGAGTTCCTCTGTAATATCCTCAGGTTTTATCTTTTTGGTCTCACAATCCCTGATGATCTTTCGAACTGCATGTACAATATCGTCTCTGCCTCCATAACTTAAGGCTAAATTTAAGAGCATCCCCTTGCATGCTTTGGTTCTCTCGATGGTATCTATCAAAACCTTACCCACACTTTTGGGCAGATTCTTAAGGTTGCCAATTGCATTAAGTCGTATATCATTCTCCAGCATCTCATTCAGTTCATCAAAAAGATATCTTTTAAGAAGATTCATCAATGCATTTACTTCACTCTTTGGACGGTTCCAATTCTCCATAGAAAAGGCGTAAAGAGTTAAAACTTCAATCCCCAGTTCTCTACAGGTTGTTACTACTTTTCTTACTGCCTCTGCTCCTTTTTTATGTCCAGATACTCTTCTGAGAACCCTTTTCTTAGCCCAACGGCCATTGCCATCCATAATAATTGCAATATGCCTGGGAAGTTTATCTTTATTCAGCCTATCCATAATTATTTACCACGCTAAAGCTTTTTAATTGGTTAGTTTTTCATTTTTCAGAATGAAATAACCTAGCATAAGTAGTGTGATTTTTCAAGTAAAGATTATAGGCAGGTCAGATACTTATACTTACTTAGATTAAAAGGATCCTTGAAGAGTGAGAGATGGAATGATTCCGAAAAATGCCGGGGAAAATCTAAAGATTTTAATCTGTTATAATCTGTTAATGTTTATTCCTCAATTATTGCTTCTGTTGGACATATGTCTACACAAGTACCACACTCTGTGCATTCATCTTGATTAATTACGTATATGTCGTCGTCTTCTTCAATGGCTTGAGAAGGACACTCTTCTGTACAGGTTCCGCACGATACACAGTCATCAGTAATTTTATAGGGCACAGATTTTCACCTCCGTAAACTAGTTAGAACTAGATTTCCAGTACCTCTTTCTCCTTAGCTGCTAGAATCTCATCAGATTTTTTCACATATCTGTCTGTGATTTTCTGAACTTCATCTTGGAATTTAAACATCTCATCTTCAGACATCTCTTTCTCTTTCTTCATATCTTTGAGCATATTATTGGTATCCCTTCGGGTATTCCTGAGGAACACTTTACACTCTTCAGTCATCCTTTTAACCACCTTAATCAGTTCCTGCCTTCGCTCTTCTGTTAAATTGGGTATTGATATACGAATGAGCTTTCCATCGTTAACTGGGATGAGGCCCAAACCAGATTTTTGTATAGCCTTTTCGATTTCTCCTATAACCTTGGTATCCCATGGTTGAATTGTAATCAATCTAGCCTCCGGAACAGAAAGAGTAGCAACCTGATTGAGGGGTGTAAGTTCCCCATAGTATTGGACTTTAATTCCGTCTAGTAAAGATAAGGATGCCCTTCCTGTTCTTACCTTGCTAAATTCTTTCCTGAGTCCTTCAATGGTTTCTTCCATACTATTTTCAAGTTCTCTAATAATCTCTTCTTTCATGTCTTACTCGTAATCGTGGTTCCTAACCTTTCGCCTAAGATGGCTTTTTTAATATTACCTGGAACCGTCAGATTGAAAATAATTATTGGTAAGTTGTTATCTCTACATAAAGACACAGCTGTAGAATCTATCACCTTAAGGTTTTTGTTCAATACTTCAGTATAGCTTAATGCCTCAAATTTTTTAGCATCTCTATCTATTGTGGGGTCACTGGTATAGACTCCATCCACCTTTGTTGCCTTCAGTATTACATCAGCGTTGATTTCTTTTCCCCTGAGTGCAGCTGCAGTATCGGTAGTAAAATAGGGATTACCTGTTCCTGCCGCAAATATTACAACCCTTTTCTTCTCCAGGTGTCGTTTAGCCCGTCTAGGTATATAGGGTTCTGCTATTTGCCTCATCTCTATGGCGGATAAGACCCTGGTGGGTATTCCCAGTTTTTCCAATCTATCCTGCAGTACCAGGCTATTAATTACGGTAGCCAACATCCCTATATAATCGGCTGAAGATCGATCCATTCCTTCGGCAGTGGCTTTTATACCACGGAAAATATTCCCGCCACCTATAACAATCGCTATTTCTACACCTGATTCAATGACTTCCTTAATCTCAGATGAAATACTGTTGATAACACTAAGGCTAATCCCATATTCTTCCTTGCCCAGCAGGGCTTCTCCACTCAGTTTAAGGAGTACCCTTCTAAAATTAGGCTTTTTCATTATCCAGATTTTCACTCAATTGGTAACGGGAAAAACGTCTGATAGATATATTCTCCCCCATCCTGGCTATTAAGGTATCAACTAATTCTTTAACAGAAATCTCGGGCTCTTTAACGTAAGGCTGTTCCAGTAAGCAGACCTCAGAAAAAAACTTTTCCATTTTTCCATCTACGATTCTATCAATTATCTTTTCAGGTTTTCCAGAGTTTAATGCCTGACTCTTATATATATCCCTTTCTTTTTCTATAACATCTTCTGGAATAATTTCTCTTTTCAGATAAAGGGGATTTGAGGCAGCTATGTGCATGGCTATATTTTTTACAAATTCAACAAAATCCGCTGCCTTAGCTACAAAATCAGTTTCACAATTAACCTCTAGAAGTACTCCCAGCTTCCCCCCCGGATGGATATATGCCTCTATAATTCCTTCTTTAGAAATCCTACCTGTCTTCTTAGCTGCTGCCGCCAGCCCTTTTTTTCTCAAGTAATCTATGGCTTTATTAATGTCACCGTTGGTTTCCTTCAGTGCCTTTTTGCAATCCATAATCCCGGCACTGGTTTTCTCACGCAGACTCTTAACAATAGATGCTTTAATCTCCATAATCCTTTTTAATTACCTCATTTGCGAAATTTTCTATTATTTATCAAGTTAATAACCCCAGTTCGATTATACTTCCCCCCGATTTTGAACTACTTCTTCCTCACTCTCTTCAATTTCAATGGACATCTCTTCTTCTCTGGCTTCGGCTTCTATCTTTTCCTCAAATTTCTTTCGTCCTTCCAAGCAAGCATCTGCAGTCTTAGAAGTGAATAACCTTATAGCTCTAATAGCATCGTCATTTCCTGGAACAACATAGGTTATATCATCAGGATCACAGTTTGTATCTACCAAGGCAATACTGGGGATACCAAGTTTCTTTGCTTCAGCAACAGATATTCTCTCCTTTCTGGGATCAATAATCAAAATGGCCCCCGGGAGTTTGCCCATATCTTTGATCCCGCCGAGGTTCTTCTCTAATTTTTCTCTCTCCTTCTCGATCTTTAGTGCCTCTTTCTTTGTAAGACTATCAATAGTGCCATCGGTTTTCATAGCCTCAATCTTTTTTAATCTATCTATACTCTGCTTGATAGTTTGGAAATTCGTTAATGTTCCTCCAAGCCATCTGTTGGTAACATAAAACATATTACATCTCTTGGCTTCTTCCTCAACAGCATCCTGAGCCTGTTTTTTTGTTCCTACAAATAGAACTGTTTCTCCTTTGGATACTGTTTCAACTACGAAATTATAAGCCTCCCTGAATAATTGGACAGTCTTTTGCAGGTTGATGATGTAAATCCCATTTCTTGCCCCAAAGATGTACTCTTTCATTTTTGGGTTCCATCGCTTTGTCTGATGTCCAAAATGAACACCAGCCTCCAGCAATTGTTTCATTGTAATATTCAGCATCCATTAACCTCCTCGGTTGGTCCCCAAATTCCTTCTACCTCCCTATTGCTGGATATCAATTTCTATTGTACAGGTATCTTATAGGGGTTCAGCTATCAGTGTTCAGCTTTTGCGTATAAGGTAGATGAGTTTGCCAGCTCGTCAGTTTTCAGAATCATAATTGGTTTTCTATGATAGCTTATTGGTTATATTTTATTACCTAGCCTTACATCGTACTGCAATCCTGAGAATACAAAATTTATTTAGATAGCACATCGTATTTTATATTGCAAGGGAAAATTTTTTTATTGTTTATTTTAGGTTCTATAGTTAGCATTTATAGTTACATATTCCGGAGACAAATCAGTGGTAAAGACTCTGGCTTCACTTGAGCCACTGTTCAAATCTATTACAACCTTAAACTCTTCTTTCTGGAGTACTTTGGATGCTCTTTCTTCCTGTTGAATCCCTGTGCCAACTCCGTTTTTAACCACCATTATATCTTCAAAAGCTATGTTGATCTTCTCTGGATCAATATCGACGCCTGATGCTCCGATGGCAGAAACGATTCTTCCCCAATTGCAATCTTCTCCGAAGAAGGCTGTCTTTACCAGGTTTGAATTTGCAACACTGAAGGCTACTTTAGCCGCATCATGGTACCCTTTTGAATTTATAACTCTGATTTCAACAAATTTTGTAGCTCCTTCTCCGTCTTTAACGATCATACTGGACAACTTTACCAGAATGTCCACCAATAGGTTTCTAAAAAGCTCAAGATCCTGAGAACACCAAGTTATAGTTGGATTTTTAGCCTTTCCGTTGGCTAGAATAATTGCCATATCATTAGTACTGGTTTGGCCATCTATACTTATACTGTTAAAAGAATATCTGATGCCCTCTATAAATACCTTTTCTAAAGTTTTAGCTTCAATATCTGCATCTGTCAAGATAAAGGAAAGCATAGTAGCCATATTGGGCATTATCATCCCTGCCCCTTTTGCTATGCCACATATAGTAATCTCTTTAGCACCGATTGTTTCTTTTTTCCATACTACCTTGGGGTGTGTATCAGTGGTCAATATCGCCTCTGCTGCTCCCAGTATTCCATCCGGGGTTAACTTCTCTACGAGTTGTGGAATATTTTTGGAGATTGTTTCTATGGGCAGCCTTTTCCCGATTACCCCTGTTGAAGCGACCAAAACCAGGGATTCGTCTATTTTCAGCTTATGTGCTGCGAGTCTGGACATTAATCGGGCATCTTCTAAACCCGCCTCTCCAGTACATGCGTTAGCATTACCGCTGTTTATAAGAATTGCCTGACATAAATGCTTTTTTGCCTTTTCCATACTTACCAAAATCGGTGCAGCCTTAACCCTGTTTTGAGTAAAAACTGCTGCAGTGATAGCTGGTTTCTCTGAATAGACTAGGGCTAAGTCGTTTGCTTTATTCCGCTTGATTCCCGCTGAAATGCCACTGGCTAAAAAGCCGGGCACCACAAATCTCATATGATTATCCCCCTGACTTTAACTTAGGTGCTTTCCACCTGACCTCTTTGAAGACAGCACTTCTTGTATTTTTTCCCACTACCACAAGGGCATGGCTCATTTCTGCCTGTCTTGTTGTCTCCCCTTTTAACAGGTTGCTGTTTCTCAGGTTGCGATTCCTCTTCTCCCCTTGAGAGAAAAAAACGCTGCCGTCTGGTCGGAACCAGTGATGAAAAATCTTCCTCCTTGGCTAGCTGAAGCCTGTATAGTTTTTCTATAGCGCCTTCTTTAATCCGATTAATCATATCCATAAACATTCCATAACCTTCTCTTTGGTATTCATGAAGGGGATTTTTCTGACCGTAACCTCTGAGTCCAATGCCTTCTCTTAAGTGATCCATAGCCAGAAGATGATCCTTCCAGAGGCTGTCAATAGTTTGGAGGTAGATAACCCTCTCCAGATAGCGCATAGCGTTTTCACCTAACTCTGCCTCTTTTCTATTATAGAATTCCCTGCCCTGAGAGATTGTCAATTCAATTAGCTTTTCTCGGGTAAAACTATCAACAGGGATATGGTCAATATCTATCCGGAAAGAGAACTGTTTATAAATAGCCTCATTTAAACCTTTAATATCCCACTCATCTGGATAGGATTTTTCATCAACATAAACCCCGGTGATATCTTCAATCACTTCCTCTGTGATTTCTTCGATACTCCCTTTTAAGTTTTCACTGCTCAATACTTCCCTGCGTTCTTTATAGATTACTTCTCGTTGCTTATTCATAACATCATCATATTCGAGCAGGTGTTTACGTATATCGAAATTATGACCCTCCACCTTACGCTGCGCATTCTCTATTGCCTTACTGACTAATCCATGCTCGATGGGTTGCCCCTCTTCCATCCCTAGTTTATCCATGATAGTAGAGATTCTTTCTGACCCAAATATCCTTAGCAGATAATCTTCCAAAGAGAGGTAAAATCTGGAGGAGCCCGGATCACCCTGCCTGCCTGATCTTCCTCTCAGCTGGTTGTCAATACGACGGCTCTCATGCCTTTCTGTACCTAGGATATGCAATCCACCTAGGGCTATAACCTCCTCTTTTTCCCTATGACATATCTGCACCATTTGGTCCAGGGTCTCTTGGTATTTTTCTGAGTGAATGTCTTTCTCTACCTTTTCTGCAGCCAGAAACTCTGGGTTTCCACCCAGGATAATGTCAGTTCCTCTCCCAGCCATATTAGTCGAAATTGTTACAGCATGCTTTCTGCCTGCCTGGGCTACGATTTCGGCCTCTCTCTGATGGTGTTTGGCATTTAAGACATGATGTTTGATTCCGTGCCTTTTAAGCATTTTACTTAACTGTTCAGACTTCTCTATGGAGATGGTTCCCACCAATACAGGGCGCCCAATCTTGTTTAACTCTTTTATTTCATTAAGAGCAGCATTGAACTTCTCTCTTTCTGTTTTATATATGACATCTGGGTTGTCTCTTCTTATCATGGGCATATTGGTTGGTATAACCATGACATCCAGATTATATATCTTCTTGAATTCTGCTGCTTCTGTATCTGCCGTTCCGGTCATCCCCGCCAGTTTCTCATACATCCTGAAGTAATTTTGAAAGGTAATAGAAGCCAGGGTTTGATTTTCGTTTTCAATCTTTACATTCTCTTTTGCTTCCAATGCCTGATGCAGACCGTCACTGTATCTCCTCCCCGGCATTAACCTTCCGGTAAACTCATCGACTATCACTACTTCGTTAGCTTTAACCACATAGTCGATGTCTTTCTTAAACAATGTATGTGCTTTTAATCCTTGATTTACATGGTGCAGTATCTCAATATTCCTTGGGTCATAGAGGTTTTCAACGTGAAGTAATTTTTCAACTTCAGCAACCCCGTTTTCTGTCAGGGCAACTGTTCTTGTCTTCTCCTCAATAGTGTAATCTTTCTCGTTTTTAAGCCGGGGGATAATTCTGTTGATTTGATAGTATTTGTCAGTAGATTCTTCAGTAGGGCCTGATATAATAAGAGGGGTTCTGGCTTCATCTATTAGGATACTGTCCACCTCATCTACAATTGCATAATGAAGCTTGCGCTGTACATAGTCATCCAGGCTGAATTTCATATTATCTCTCAGATAGTCAAAACCAAACTCGTTGTTTGTACCATAGGTGATGTCAGAATTATATGATTTCCTCCTATTTTCATCATCCATATCGTGTACAATTACACCTACGGACAAACCCAAAAATCTATATATTGTTCCCATCCATTCGCTGTCTCTCCTCGCCAGATAGTCATTTACTGTAACTATATGAACTCCCTCTCCTTTCAAGGCATTAATATAAGCAGGAAGCGTGGCAGCCAGTGTTTTACCTTCACCGGTCTTCATCTCTGCAATCTTACCTTGATGAAGGACCATGCCCCCTATCAATTGTGCATCGAAATGACGTTCCCTTAAAACCCGTCTTGATGTTTCTCTGACCACCGCAAAGGCTTCTGGTAAAATGTCATCCAGTAGCTCTCCCTTTCCAATTCTTTCTTTAAACTCAGAAGTCTTAGCCTGTAATTGATGGTCTTTTAACTTGTTAACATCCGGTTCTAAGTCGTTAATGTGAGCGACCAGAGGCTGTAGTTTTTTAAGTTCCCTCTCATTTTTACTTCCGATTAACTTCTTTAATACAGTCCCAATCAATTCCAAGTCTCCAAATAAGATGAAAAGGGTGTTTTACTTAAATGGTTACTTTATAGTTGCAGTTTGGTATGACTATTCAAACATAAATTTTCAGTTTATACTACTACAAAAAACAAAAACACACAAGACAGTTGTAGTTATGGAAATGTATTGGAAATATACGTTGAGATTGTTATAAGTATCAACAAGATATAATGTAATATTCTCCCCATCCCATCGGGATTATATCAACAACCTTTAGGTGTCTGTTACCGCTTGAAGAAAAAGTTGGAAGGACAGGTTTGAAAGGTCCGTTTTATATTAAAAACCCAGAAGTAAGAAGCCAGGAACCAGGTTTCCTTTTGTTTCTGCCCCCTGATTTTTGGTTCCTGACTCCTGAGTTTTTACTGTATTTACTATCTGGAAATCTTCCATCCAGTCACAGGGACAAACTTTCCACTACCCGGGTCAGCCTTAAATACCTTTGCCGAATTCATCCCTTTATGATTACTGGAACTAAAATTTATAGGGCCGGAGAGTCCTTTCATGTCAAAATCCTTTATACTTTCCAGAGCCGTTACCAACCGTTCTCCGTCTATATCCCTGCCTGCCCTTAAAAGCCCTTCCTTCAATACTACACCAATTGAATAAATGTATGTGTAGAGTTTACCCCGATATGGTTTTTCTGTGCCAGGTGCGTACTTGAGGGTCACTTTCCTCATGAAATCTACCCCTTCACCCTCGTCATACCAGGAAGCAAAGGGGCTCACTGCGTAGTACTTTTCTGCTGCCGGTCCTGCCATATGTATAGCCTCTTCGCCGGCTGCCGCTATGTTCCCAAAGACGAGTACATTCATGCCGTACTTTTTTAATTCTCTCAAAAGTATGCCAGCAGGTTGGGTAAGAAAACCGCACAATACTATATTGTTTACCTGATACCTTTTCATACTCATTACCTGGGAGGTAGCATCAAGGGAACCCGGGTTTAATACCTCTTTTGTTACAGGGGTCAGTTTATGGAATTTTAGCCTCTCAATTGCAGGTTCAAGGTCAAGTTTTCCTGTCTCATTATCAGGGTAAACCAGGGCAACCCTGGGATTCTGAGTCTTCAAATCCTCTATCATGTAATCAATGATAGTCTTTATGGTATTGGGATAGGTTTCAAATACACCAAAGACATATCTTTTTACAGGTGAGACGGTTTTGTCATTGGGCGGTATTGCCATGGTCGGGATCTTTTCCTTTTCCATGTGTCGAAAAAGGGTGATGGTTGCCCCTGAAGATGTAGGTCCGATCAGTGCTAATATCTTATCCCTGTAAAGGAGTTTTTTGAAAGAGGCTATTGCCAGGGGGATTGCATATCTGTCATCCTCAACTATTAATTTTGCCTTCCTGCCGTTAATCCCACCATGTTCATTGACATACCTGAAGGTGCTCCTTAAGGCGTTGGTTCCAGGTACAGTGAGATCAGTTGCAGGACCGGTTTGATCGAGTATAATCCCGATCTTTAATGTATCACTGGTCAATCCTCTTTGGTCATCAGCGTATCCCTCGCTCGTAAATAAACAGGCAAAGACTACCCAAATGGCACAAAGTAATTTGAAATTAATCTTCATTATACCGCCTCCTTTTTAATATTTATCTGAATTAACAATAAACCTATTACAGGCTAATATATTAGTTAAATAGGGCAGAATGTCAACAGAAATTTGCTGCTAGTATTGAACGCCATCGTAGTTCTTTATCTAACACAATGACAAGGCAACCCTTAGTAGATAACCATCCCTTCTATTTCAATCTGTAATAAGGAATTGTTTACCCTTTATCATATCCTTTTGACAGCGAATTTATATCCTTGACTTAGATAATCTGTTTTCGATATTATTAATCAAACAACTGATCGATAAATTAAAGACTGTTGGTTCAATTGGTGGACAGAAATTCTCCATTATTGTTCAATTATCAAAGGAGGGTCCAATGATTAGCAGTAAAGAGATTACCGAGATGTATCGTGAAAAAGTGACCGAGAATACTACTTCCTCTGGCATTCCGGTGAAGGAGGTATATACTCCGGAAGATATTGCCCATATCGATTACGGAAGGGATATCGGTCCGCCTGGCAAGTATCCATTTGTCCGTGGTCATCATCCTTTGATGTATCGGGGTAAATTATGGAATATCAGGAACATTACCGGCTTGTCTACACCAAAGGCGTATAACGAGAGATTAAAATATCTGATAGCCCAGGGTATGACAGCCATAGAGTGTGAATTAGACAGCCCTACATTCTATGGGCTCGAGCCAGACCAGCCATCTGCTGATGGTCATCTTGGGGTATGTGGTACTTGCCTCCACTCCTTGAAAGACGTAGAGGAAATGCTTGAGGGTCTGCCCCTGGATGGACTCAGCTTTTCTTCAGCCCCTTCCACGCCGGAACTTTCGCAGGCATACATATTGACTGCCATGAAGCATGGCTGTGATATAGGCAAACTGAGGGGCTTAGCCCTTATTCCACAATTCTATTTATTCAACACCTGTGTTCCTGATCAGGAATATATAACATTTGTTAAAGGCCGCATTTCGACGATATTCCGATGGTCAAATGATTTCCTGGAATATGCTTGTAAAAATCTATTCAAGTGGAACGGGTGGTATAGCAGCGGCTATGATATACGTGAGGCGTTTTGTGATGCCATTCAGGAGATTGCATATACCATTGCCATCCGTAATGAAAAACTTCGCGAGATGATGAGAAGGGGAGTTGACGTAAATATTGCTGCCCCAAGGTTCATGCCGGTATTGAGTGTAACTCAGGATTTTTTTGAGGAAATAGCTAAGTTAAGAGCAGCGAGGAGGGTTTGGGCTGAGACATTAAAGAGAGACTTTGGAATTACCGATCCAAATGCATTATGCCTTAGATTTCATGCTAATGTTGCGGGGTCAAGCTTTACACGTCAACAACCCCTGGTCAATCTTATGAGGGGGAGTTTGAGTTGTCTGGCTGGTGTTCTTGGTGGTGCCCTGGGCATCCAGGTTCCATCATACGATGAGGCATGGGCAACCCCGTCAGAGGATGCAGCAACCCTTGCTGTCAGGACACAGCAGATCATAAGGTATGAGTCAGGTGTGCCCAGGGTAGTTGATCCAATGGCAGGTTCTTATTATATAGAGTCTCTGACTAATGAAATGGCGCAAAGGATCGAAGCAGAGGTTGACAGGATTGAAAAACTGGGTGGCTGGTTAGAGGCAATGAGGACTGGCTGGGTTAAGAATGAACTGGAAAAAAGTCAGATAGCAATACAGGGTAAAATAGAAAGTGGGGAGAAGACAGTTATCGGGGTTAACCGCTTCACCGTTCCACCTGAAGAGGATTTCAAACCAAAGAGATATGCGCCTGACGTATCCAGAGAGGTGGAGCCCTATCTTGCTGAATACGTAGAATGGAGAGACAAAAAGAGGGACAGAGAAAAAGTTAAGAAGGCGTTAGAGAAATTACGCAGTACCGCAGAGAAAACGAATGACAGTTTAGTTCCTTGCGTGTTTGAAGCCCTGGAGGCTGACGCCACTTTTGCCGAGATAAGGGGAGTGTTAAGAATGGTTGATGGACTGGAGTACGATCCGGCTGGCGAGAGAGAATATCCTTTTTGAAGGTTGATAAGGGGGCAATGAGCATGAGCAACGAAAAGATAAAAGTGATAACAGGTAAGATTGGCACTGATGGCCATTATCGTGGAATTGAGGCAGTAACCAGAGCATTACGTGATGCCGGGATGGAGGTAGTCTATTTAGGTGCAGGCAAAAGAGTAGAAGAAGTGATAAAGGCATTGAATCAAGAGGATGCTGATGTTTTGGGGCTGAGCTTCTTATGTGGTGGCCATATTCAAGCTATGAAAAGACTAATGACCCGGATAAAAGAAGAAAATTTGGAACATGTTTTGGTCTTAGTAGGTGGAATTATTTATGATGATGAAATTCCAGAGATGAAGGAATTAGGTATTGCTGAGGTGTTTTTGCCCGGGATTCCTTTGGCGCACATAGTTGACTATGTCTCAAGGGAGGTTGAGAAACGAAGGAGAAACTAAAATATGCTCCCAAAAGTTTCTTGACAAGAATTTAGATCTATAAGATAAAAATAAAGGGGCATCTCAAAATAAGTTGGTGAAATCCTAGAATCTTTTTCACCAACTAAGTGGGATAAGAACCTGAAATTATTTATTGAACATAGACCATGGGGAATAACTGTGGTACATTCAATTGATAGCATGGAGAGGTTGCGGGATGAATTAAATTCCTTTCCTCAGAATGAATCCATAAATAAATGGAAAGATCAGGGGAAAAAGGTGATCGGCCGGATGTGTAACTATACCCCTGAAGAGATTATTTATGCTGCCGGTTTACTACCCATCAGGATTATGGGGCATGAAGGTGTCATAAGTCGAGGGGATGATCATCTGCAAAGCAATATGTGCCCTCACGTTAGGGGGTGTTTAGGACAGGGCTTAGAAAAAAAGTATGATTTTCTGGATGGTATTGTCTTTGTTCATACCTGTGATGCCGTTTGCAGACTCTTTGATAATTGGCGGATATATGTAGGGGGTCATTACTCTTACCTGCTGGACCATCCTCATAAAATTTCTGATTCTTCTCAACAGTATCATTATCGGCAATTGGAAAAGCTAAAAAAAACTCTGGAGGATTTATCGGGTCAAAAAATCACTGAGACTTCTCTTGTAGAGGCTCTCGATATCTACAATGAAAACCGTATGATGTTAAAACAGATCCATCGCCTTATGGCAGGAGATGATCCTCCACTATCCGGGGTGGACGTATCTGATATCATTCGATCTAGTATGATAATGCCTAAAGATCAAAACAACTTACTTCTAAAAGAGCTTTTAGCTGAACTTGTGGTGAGAAACAGTTCTTCCAACCGTGGTCCCAGGTTAATGATTAGCGGCAGTATCATGGACAATGCAGCATTTATTCGATTGGTAGAGGAGTGTGGAGCTGTGGTAGTTACCGATGACCTATGTTCAGGAACAAGGTATTTCTGGGATAGTGCCGAAGATAATCAAAACCCGCTGGCTGCCATTGGGCTTCGATATCTTAATATGGTCCCCTGTGCCTGTATGGAACCGCCTTTCCCCAGATTTGAATACATGTTTAATATGATAGAAGAATATAGGGTTGATGGTGTAATTCTATATGGACTCATGTTCTGTGATACCTTTCACTACGACTTCGTAAGTCAAAGGAAAAGGTTAGAGGAGAAGAATATTCCGGTACTGGAGGTTGAACTGGAACACCCATCATTGGGGTTAGGTCAGCTAAAGACAAGGATTCAGGCATTTATCGAGATGTTATGATTATTGATCTGCATATTCATACAAAACCAGCTTCTGGCTGCAGCGATCTGGACCCGGTAGAATTGATAGAAGAGGCAAAGAGGGTGGGTCTGGATGGTGTTTGTCTTACAGAGCATGATAAGATATGGGCTCCAGATGCAATCTGTAAACTGAGGGAAGAACATAACTTTTTAGTACTGGGGGGTGTAGAGATAACCTCTATGGATGGGGACATTCTGGTCTTTGGGCTTGAGAAAGAGATTGACGGTATTGTCTCTGTCCGGGAATTGAGAAGATTGGTCGATGGGGTTGAAGGGGTAATGATTGCATCTCATCCTTTTCGGGGGGCATTCATAGAGGGGAAAGAGTTTTCCATACCGGGTTTGACACTGAGTGTTGAAGAGGCATGTAAAAAGTCGTTCTTGGAGTTTATGGACACCATCGAGTCTCTCAATGGACAGAACAGTGATCTTGAAAATGAGTTCACTGTGAAGGTCTGCCAGAAGCTCAATCTGAAAGGTACTGGAGGAAGTGATGCCCATTCTCATATAGAGATAGGGCGGTCTGTTACCATATTTGAAAATAGCATTAAGGATGAAAAAGACCTCATTAAAGAACTGAAGTCAGGGAATTTTAGGGCAGAGATGTTTCGGAGGTATTGGAATGGAAGATAAATTTGAAGGGCTGGAGAGGGCATTTAATCCAAGGTCTGTCGTTGTAATTGGAGACAAAAGGCAAAACAATAATTACTCGTTTCTGAGAGCCCTTGCTACCTTTTGTGGAAATGTTTATTCTGTAAATGTCGATCCTGGAGAGTTTCCCGGCATAGAAGCCCTGGGGGTTAAGAATTATACAAGCCTTTTAGATGTTCCTGATCCTGTTGATTACGCCATTGTGGCTGTCCCGAGGCAGGTAGCTCCCGCAATAGTGAAAGACTGTATTCATAAAAGAGTAGGGGGAGTAAGCCTGTTTACCTCTGGTTTTGCAGAGACCAGAACCAGGGAAGGAATGGAGCTGGCAGATATGATTACAAAGATGGCAAAAGAAGGGGGACTCAACCTCATTGGACCTAATTGCATGGGTATATTCAATCCCAAAATCGGTCTGAGAAACACACCAGATCAATACACAGGAAATGGGGGGTCGGTAGGTTTTATATCACAGAGTGGGGGACATGCAATAAACTTCAGTGTAGTAGGATACAATAATGGGATTAAGATAAGTAAACTGGTCAGTTATGGTAACGGCTATGTATTGGACAGTACCGACTATTGTGAGTATCTTTTGAAAGACGATGAGACAGAGATTATAGCCCTTTATATAGAGGGTATAAAAGATGGGGGGCGTTTCTTCAATCTTTTAAAAGAAGCAACTAAAAAAAAGCCGATACTGATCTGGAAAGGGGGGCAGACAGAGGAGGGTTCAATGGCTACTGCTTCCCATAGTGGGTCTATGGCAGAGTCTAACCTTACCTGGGAGACAGTGATTAAACAATCAGGTGCTATAAAGATAGATAGCCTTGAAGAGTTGGTTGATACGGTTATGATGTTGCTCTATTCACCTGCTGTGAAGAAGAACAGGGTTGGACTGGTCTCCCTCAGCGGGGGACAATGTGTTAATATGACCGATGTCTTTGCGAGGCAGGGCTTTACAGTCCCATTGCTCACAGATAGATCATACAGGGAACTGTCTTCTATCTTTGCCCTGGTTGGTGCAAGCTATAGAAATCCCATTGATCTTGGAGGAAACTTGTCACTGGCTGAAAGTACTCGCCGGGCTTTACTGGGGAGAGATGACATCCCCAGCAGGGAAAGGCTCCTGGATATAACCCTGAATATTTTGGACAATGATGAGAATATTGATTCTGTTGTTATTGAGATGTCTGCACATCTGATGGAATGGTTTAAAGAGACGTTCCCGGATTTCGCTGAATATTTCTATGCCACGCTGGCAAATTTCAGGAAAAAGTCGGGAAAACCCCTCATAGTTATCATTCCTCCTTCAAAGGTTGAGGTAGGTGCAATCGAGATGAAAAGGAGTCTTCTAAAAAGGGGTATTGCCAGTTTTCCCAGTTTTTCAAGAGGTGCCGAGGCTTTGGGGAAGGTAATGGGATATTATCAGCAACGCCGTTAAAAAACAGCAAAGTAAGCTTTATTAGAGAGATAGGAAATGAGTTCAAAAAATTTGAGTAGCTCGAAGAAACAACTGAGGACGGCAAGGTTGGTGTGGCCACTGGCAAAGGATTATTATGCCAGGGCAAGACAGGCTAAGATAGATAAAAAGCTGGTTGTCTGGACCATCCTTATGGCACCATTCGAGCTATTACATGCGATGGATGTGATTCCCATGATGACGGAACATTTTTCATCCCTTTTGGCAATAAAACAGAAGATTGTGCCTTACCTTGAATTAGCTGAAAGGATGGGATATACGAGGAATTCATGCTCTTTTCACAGAGCTGTAATTGGATTTGCTTTATCTGGGGAAGAATTAATGATACCAGACCCGGATTTTTTTGTAAGTGCAGCCAATGCATGTGATGGGGGTGTTAAAGTCCATATACCTGTAGTAGAACAATTTGGGATTCCATATTATGTCATAGATTCTCCTTATCATACCTCAGAAGGTGGAATGTCTGTTATTGAGGAAGACAAGGTGGAATACTATAAAAACCAACTCCATGAATTGATCTCTATTATTGAAGGATTGACAAACAAACCCCTTAATGAAGACATGCTTAGGGAAACTATTGGATTTGCAAAACAGACCAATGACCTCTGGCTTGAGATAAATGAGCTGCGAAAAACTATACCCTGCCCCATGAGTGTGGCAGAAGAAGCAACAACCATATATCCTCTGATGCAGTTGCTGGGGACCAGGGAGGCTGTTGGCTTCTATCAACTGTTATTGAATGAAGTTAAAGAACGGGTCAAGGAAGGAAAGGGGATTGTGGAAGATGAAAGGCATAGATTACTATGGCTTGGGCCTATTATTAACTATGATACAAGTCTGTTGAATTACTTTGAGGAATTCGGAGCGGTACTGGTTAAGTCAGATATGGATTACATATACCTTGGTGATCTGGACCCGGAAAACCCATTGGATAGCCTGGCGAGGAAATACATTTCAAATTTTTTCAATAGTATTATTGAAAATCGAATCTACCTCACCAAAGAGATGGTCAGAGATTACAATATAGATGGGATGATCATCTATTCTCATCGTGGATGCAGGCTATTCTGTGGTGGTCAGAGGGCAGTAATGGATGCAATCTCTGAGGAGTTTGGTATCCCTTCTCTCCTGATAGGGGGTGACCTCTCTGACGTAAGGGATTATAACAGGGATCAGGTTAGGAATCAGATAGAAAACTTCATGGACATACTGGGATAATGAGCAAGGCATGATAACCATTGAAAAGAGGAGAAAAGATTTGATGAAGGTAATTGGACTTACAGGTGGTATTGCTACTGGTAAGAGTACAGTCTCAGAGATCCTTTCAAAGCTGGGTGCTGAGATTATAGATGCCGATAAAGTCGGTCATCAGATATATCTCCCCAATACAGGGGCATGGAAGGATATTATTGCTGCCTTTGGAAAGGACATTCTACTCCCGGATAAGACTGTAAATAGACCCAAACTAGGGGGTATAGTGTTCAATGATAAGGCAGCCTTAAAAAAATTGAATCATATTGTCCATCCCAGAATGTACAAAAAGTTTGAAGAAGAGATAGAGCTAAAAAGAAAAAAAAACGATAACAAAGGTGTAGTAGTATTGGATGCAGCAATCCTGATTGAGGCAAACTGGCTGTCTTTAGTAGATCAGGTATGGGTAGTGGCTGCAGATGAGGATACTGTGATGGATCGTCTGTGTTCAAAGAAGGGGTTCACTAAAGAACATGCCCGGTCCAGAATATCTTCTCAGCTCTCAGATGAAGAGAGGAAAAAGTATGCTGATGTAATCATTGAAAACAATGGTACCATGGCAGAGGTCGAACAACGCGTATATGAAGCATGGAAGAGAATCGTAACTATTCAACCATGACAGGCGAGATGCCTGTCCTACTGTGTTGTATAACCACCTACGATGGTAGTCAGCCAGAGGCGGATCGGCTGTCTAAAATACAGAGCTTTAAATAAAGGCTGAATAGTTACAGAAAATCTATCTATAGGAAAGGAGGGGGACAGTGAAGAAGGGATTATACGTTATTGCGTTTTTAACAGGGTTCCTTTTACTTACGGGTATGGGAGGTCTGGGAGGAACACCAGTTAACAAGATTCCAACCCCAGAAAGAGATTTTTCTGCTACTCTTATTGATAAACAAGATGTGGTTACTAAATGCAAACAGGTTAGCAGGGAAGGAGATGTTTTCTTTCTGGGTAAAAAGGGCAGAGGTACCGTTACCATTCCCTTCGAAAAGATTAAAATAACAGAATTTGAAAGCAGAAAGGGTGTAGTGACTGCCGTGATTAAACTAATAGACGGCCAAACCATAGAGATTGAGATGGATAAGAGCCAGAGATTCTATGGGATGGCAAATTTTGGTACTTTCGAGATAGAAGTAAGCGATCTTAAAAAGGTTATATTTATCCCTTAGCTTGCTGGTCAGCATTCTGGTATCTTAGCTTCTTACCCCATTAAATTCTCAAAAACCCAGGATAAAGGATGAAGGTCAAACTTAGCCCCTCCCTTTTTCTGTCTATATCAGTTATTATATTAGCTCTGTGTTCCTGTGCAGCACCTAAATACCGATATTATCCTGAACCGTCGTATAGAGAAGTTGAGATAGGGGTTGGATCGTGGTATGGGTCTGATTTTCATGGTAAACCAACGTCCAGTGGAGAGATATATAACATGCATGATCTAACAGCCGCCCATAAAACCCTACCCCTTGGTACCTATGCAATGGTTACAAACATGGATAATAGAAGGGCGGTAGAGGTAAAGATAAATGATCGGGGACCATTTATAGAAGGAAGAATAATTGACCTTTCTTTTGCTGCAGCGAAAGCCCTGGATATGGTAGATTGTGGAATTGCCATAGTTAGAGTGGAGGTTACAAAGAGGGTGAAATACTATGACATACCATATACCCTCCAGGTAGGTTCCTTTATAGAGAAGGGTAACGCTTTAGATTTTAAAAAAGAATTGGACAAGAAATATAAGGATGTCTATATCGTAGCTACCAGAGTCTCAACTGCAGAATACTATAGGGTTAGGTTGGGATACTTTAAATCGGAGGGGGCTGCCCAAAAGGAAGCTCAGAGACTTATTGAGGATAAATATACTGTCTTTTTAACAAGGAGAGATTGAGGAGTGCATATAAGGATTTGAACAAGAGGATATCCCAATGATAAGTATAAATACAGACCTTCGAAGAAAAATACTGGAACATAATGAGGACATAAAGAAATGCTATCAGTGCTCTACGTGTAGTGCCAGTTGCCCTGTGTTAAAATATGACCCGGATTTTAACCCTCGAGTCCTCATTATAAAAGCCCTATTCGGGTCGGAGGATACTCTCAAGTCAAAGGAGTTCTGGAAGTGCCTTTCCTGTGACAGGTGTAATGAAAGGTGTCCCCAGGGTGTTAATCCCTTTAATGTTTTGCTTAAACTTAAGAATTTCTTATTCTCACAAAACCTGGCACCAAAAGAGAGGATAGATGCCAGAGAGCTAATTATAACCACTGGTTTTTCTTATCCTGTTTCATCAGCGGTAGACAGAAAAAGAGAGAGCATAAAGCTGGAGGCATTGGAGTCTATAGGTGAAGAGTTAAAGAAAATAATAGGAACAGAGGAGTCAGAATGAAGCAATACGCTTTATTTACGGGATGTACAATAAAAGTTGCACTTCCTCATATAGAGATGGTAGCCAGGAAGGTTTTCCCCTTGCTTGATATAGATATTAAAGAGCTGGCATTTACCTGCTGCCCTAATGCTGATTTCAGATCCATGGACGAGTATTCCTGGTTGGTGGTTGCTGCAAGGAATCTTGCCTTAGCTGAGAAGGAGGGTCTAGAGATACTGAGTCTGTGCCCTGGCTGTACCCAGACTCTTAAAGAGGCGAATATCATCTTAAAAAACGATGTCTCCTTGAGGGCAGAAATCAATAAAAGACTTGGGAAAATAGGCCTGATATTTCAGGGGACCACAGATGTCAACCACCATTTGGTCATTCTCCACCGGCAAATTGAGATACTTCTCCAGAGAATTACTACTCCTCTTTACGGTATAAAGTTGGCAGCTCATACAGGCTGCCACCTGCTCATGCCAAGCTGGTTAATGCAATTTGATAGCCCCGAACGACCGACAAAACTGGAGGAACTTGTAAAAATACTGGGGGGTACTACTATAGATTACCCGGAGAAAATCCTTTGTTGTGGATTTGGTTTGTTCGGCTCACAAAAAGGAACCGCATCAAGGATTATTAAAGATAAGGTTGAATCAGCTTCCTTAGCTGGAGCTGAAGCTTTTGTAGTTCCGTGCCCCAGCTGCTTTCAACAGTTTGATAGGAATCAATTGGTCGCAAAGAGGGAATTGAAATTTGAATATCAGCTCCCTGTCTTTTATTATCTCCAGTTGGTAGGGTTGGCTATGGGGTTTAACCTGGATGAAGTTGGGTACTACCATGGGAGGGTGAGATCGCCCGAATTGGAGGAGAAGATTAAATCGCTGGGGGGAAAGAAGTATTATTCAATAGTTAACCAGAAACACTTATTGGTTTTGGCTTGAGGAGGAATAAATCTTGTTTGAGAAAAAGAAAAAAAAGGATATTATTCCTAGCGATACACCAATTTATTTAAAGGAAGATTGTGAATTCAATGATGTTTTAGAAATCTTCTCTCAAAATGATGAAATTGAGATTATCCCTATCTTGAATAATCAATTTTACCCTGTTGGAATTGTTTCAAAAAATACAATTTTTAAAGCTTTATACCGGCAAAATAATTCGAAAATACCAATCAAGGAATTAATGGTATGTGAATTCAACTTAATAAATGAAGATACTTCGCTGGATGAACTCTTAATTAGGGATTCTAGTAGCTGTTTGCCCCTCATTGTGGTTAATAAAGATGGAAGATTTTCCGGGACTATTACTCAAAATAAGCTTTTAGACTGTTACCAATTTCAGCTTGCATCCATTCAAAAGAGATATCATGCATTATCAAAATCGTCTGAAGAAAACCTGAATGAGTACAATCGTAAATCTACCCTTTTTGAAAATATTCTTAACAATGCATACGAAGCAATAGTAGTTATCGATGAAAAGGGAATAGTAAGATACTGCAATACCCAAGCCCTAAATTATTACGGCAGAAAAATAGACGAAGTTATTAATAAACATCTGAGCCTGATCAGTCCACATTCCGGATTATTTAATGTGTTGGAAACAGGGGAACCAGATATTGGAGTACCTTTTAGAAAGAATGACGGACAAGAGACGGTTATCAATAGGGTTCCTATAAAGCAAAATGGAAAGATAATAGGTGCAATGGGGGTACTTCTATTTAAGGATTTAACGGATTTGAAACACCTTCTCCAAAGAGTGAATCTACTAGAAACTACCGTGGAACTCTACAAAACCGAGTTGCAAAGTGCCTGGTCATCCAGATACACAATTACCCACATCATCGGTAGTAGCAAAGCAATAGAAGATGCGCGGCATCTAGCCCTAAAAGCAGCTAAAAGTTCTTCTCCTATCTTAATCCTGGGAGAGAGTGGCACGGGTAAAGAGTTATTTGCTCATTCGATTCACTATGCAAGTCCAAGGAGAGAAAAACCGATGATACGGGTAGATTGTTCTGCCATCCCAAAAGACCTTCTGGAAGCTGAACTCTTTGGTTATGAAGCGGGAGCTTTCACTGGAGCGGGAAGGAAAGCAAAACCGGGAAAATTCGAATTGGCTGATAACGGGACGATTTTTTTGGATGAAATTGCGGATATGCCCATGGAAATGCAGGCAAAGCTACTCCGGATTCTTCAAGAAAAGGAGATTACAAGGATTGGGGGTACAAAGCCAATAAGGGTTGATTTTCGGTTGATAAGCGCAACACATCAGAACCTTGATAAATTGGTAAAAGAAAATTATTTCAGGACTGATTTGTATTACAGGCTGAATGTCATACCTCTTATTGTTCCTCCATTAAGAGAGAGGAAAGAAGACATTACTCTGATTTCCAATTATTTCTTAAGAAAGATATATAATCAAAGCGGGAAAGAGAATATCCGTCTTTCGCGTGGAGCAAGTGAACTGCTTCAAGAATACGATTGGCCAGGGAATGTCAGAGAGCTAATGAATATCCTTGAAAGAACAGTGAATCTTATTGAGGGTAACACTATAAATATCGATGACTTGCCCACATTTTTACGAAACACAATAAAAACAGTCCATAACCCTCTTCAGTTAGAAAAATGTGTAACAGATGTTGAAAAAAAACTTCTTTTGGAAGCAATCGAATCAGTAGATGGCAATAAGGCGGAAGCGGCAAGAATTCTGGGAATCCACAGAACTACCCTCTACAAAAAATTGGCCAGGTTTAGCATAGGCATCAACTAAATCGGCAATTATCTAATATCTTCTTTTTTATCTTTCGAATAGAGTGTATTTATTTAGCTACATGTAGATATTTTTCATCCAAATCATATAAATTAAGATTGCTAAGAACCTAACTGTATCTGTTAACCCTACATTTTTAAGAATATCAACTCACGCAGACCATGAAGACAGGGCTACGGAGTCCGCACTATCAATCCCGAATGAATCCATTCCTTATAAATATAAATACGTCTAGTTTCCTAATTTCATTGAATTTGTTGTATAAGTTCGTTGAGTTAATTCCTCTAGTTAATCTATTTCCATTTTTAGATTAGAGGTTGGTATGGATTTTGCGTTACTAAAAAGTTTAAACTTTCAACCTAAATAAAATAACCTTAGCTAAGAAAGGAGTCGATTATGTTCAAGACAAGAGTCACAGAGATGCTTGGTATTGAGTATCCCATAGTTGCTGGTGGGATGGCTTACATCTCTCGAGCAGGCTATGCGGCTGCGGTCTCGAATGCTGGTGGGTTAGGGATTATCACCTCAGCAAACTTTGAAACCGCAGAGGAGCTTCGCGAGGAGATCAAGAAGACGAAAAGTCTGACCAACAAGCCTTTTGGGATAAACATCAATCTGTTTCCATCACGGAGGCCTATGCCCAATGATGAGTTCATCGAAACCCTCATTGACGAAGGGGTTGCGGCAGTCGAAACCTCAGGGACTCGCAGCCCTGCGGAATATTTCTCCCGCCTCAAGGAAGGAGGAGTAAAATGTATACACAAGTGTGCTGCGGCAAGGCATGCCCGCAGGGCAGAGAATGATGGGGCTGACATGGTAACTGTAGTTGGATTTGAGAACGGGGGCGCACTGGGTATGGATGATGTTCCTACTATGGTCCTGGTTCCGGTAACACGGGAGACCGTCAAGATACCGGTCCTTGCTGGCGGAGGGATTGTCAATGGCCGTGGGTTTATAGCCGCCCTGGCTCTGGGTGCTGAGGGTGTTACTATTGGTACCGGTTTTATGGCAACGGAGGAATGTCCAACCCATCCTAAGTTTAAGGAGTGGATGGTCAGGAGCAAAGAGACCGACCTGGCTGTGATTGAGCGTTCTATAGGGCTTCCGCACCGCTCATTGAGGAACAAAGCCGTGGAACAAGTTGAGGAGATGGAAGCCCGGGGTGCTGCTTTCGAAGAGTTGGTCGCGGTTGTTGCTGGTGAGAACTACAAGAGGGCCATACTTGATGGTGAGCTGGATGCGGGGCTGGCTTACTGTGGTTTAGCTGTGGGCCTAATACATCGCACCTCAACTGTCAAAGAATTCATTGATGGCATAATTGCTGAGGCGAGCGCTATCGCTCAGCAGATTGCTTCCTTGGGAGGAGTGACAAAATGAGTATACAGGTCAAGGTTCCACCCCTTTTGCGACAAGTGACCGGGAGGTTAGCTGTAGTAGAGGTTGATGCCACCCATGTCGCTGAATGTCTGGGTAAGCTAGAGGAACGTTTCCCACGTATAAAGGGCCATTTGTTTGATGAAAAGGGTAAACTAAAGTCTAGCATTATAATCAATGTCAACGGTAAAGACATGCGCTCCCTTTCTGGGCTGCAGACACCTGTGAAATCCGGGGATGTGGTGAACGTGTTGCTTGCACATCCCGCTATCAGTTGAGTCAGCTAGGCCCAGGTTGTAACAAAGGGTTTTTTTGCAAGCCTGACCGAGAAGGGGGCACTTGTTGTTGAAATGGGGTCCAGTGCTGGTTCTGACATGCCTACCCCCACGGAGACTGTGTCACAATGTCATTGCGAAGGAGTGAAACGACTGAAGCAATCTCATATGTCATTGATTACACAAAGATTGCCACACTTCCTTCGGTCATTCGCAATGACAAAAAGAGCATTACGACACAGTCTCACGGTAGCAAGGGCGAGGGTCCTTATGCTCAATATAGGGAACTTCACTGAGCTTCATGTCTGATCTGGCAAACAATAGACTTATTGCCATAACAGATTGGGAGAAACCAATTGAGATGAAATGAGGGTTAACAAAGTCTGGAATTTTGTTGACCGTTCACCGTTAAACCGTTAACAGTGAAGACTTTCTACTGTCGTTCACTACAGGAGGTGAAGGTGGAATTTCAGGATATTATCTATAAGAAAGAAGATAATGTAATTACGATAACAATGAATAGACCCAAACGAAGAAAGCATTGAGCATAGATATGGGTAAAGAGATAAAGAATGCACTTGAAAGAGCCTCTCAAGATAATGAAGTGAGGGCAGTAGTTATCACTGGTGCCGGTTCTGTATTCTGTTCTGGTATAGATCTTCCCCAGGGAGAAAAGATAGTGGATATGACTCCGGTGGAGGTTAGAGAGGAGATATATGCAGTATTTCAGGGAGTAGTCAGAGCGATCGTTGACTTGCCGAAGCCAGTGATAGCATTGGTGAATGGACCGGCCATAGGGGCAGGGTTTGATCTATGTCTGGCATGTGATATCATGATAGCGGCGGAAGACGCCAAGTTCAGTGAGTTTTTCGTCAGGATAGGCACATTGCCGGGTATGGGAGGGATGTTCTTTCTTCCTCAACTGGTAGGCATAGGGAAGGCCAATGAACTGGCTTTTACCGGTGACATAATAGACGGTATTGAAGCAGAACGCATAGGTTTGGTAAACAAGGTAGTCCCGACGGATCAACTGGAAAAGGTGACAGGAGAATTTGCGAACAAACTGGCAAGGGGAGCCACTAAGGCCATAGGCATGATAAAGATGGGGATCAGACGTGGTATAGGATCTAACCTTTCCTCTGAACTCGAATTTGCATCTTTTGCTCAGAGCGTCTGCATAAAGACGGAGGATGCTCGGGAAGGCTTCAAAGCAGCTTTAGAAAAGAGAAGACCTGAATTCAAAGGAAAGTAAGAATCAGACGGCACAGTAAAAAGCTCTCCCGCCACAGGCGGGACAAGGCGCGCAAATCACGAGGAGTGAAGCATAGTTATAGATAAGAATAGATAAGAGGGTTCATAATGTCTACCAGGGGGAAGACAGAGCAGTAGGCTATTTCAAGCCGGAGATAAAGGAAGAGCTAAAATGCTTATAGGAGACATTTTAAGAAGAAACGCTAAACTCTATCCGCATAAGACCGCTATTGTTTTTGAAGGTAAGAAGCACAGTTATGGCGAGTTGGACGATAGGGTAAAAAGGTTAGCAGCCGGACTCATGGCAAAGGGAATCGGAAAAGGGGATAGAGTGGGACTATTAGAACATCCATGCCCCGAATATATCGAGCTTTATATTGCTATTCCAAAGATAGGGGCAGTTCTCGTACCGCTGAACTGCAGGTTAGCAGGGCGGGAGATGGAGTTTATAATAAATGATGCAGAAGTAAAGATGCTGATAATGGGTGGGGAGTTTATAGATGTTATACGTTCGATCCGAGGTAATTTGAAGACTGTGGGCACTTGCTTCGCTATGGGGGACACAGCCCCCCCGGGTATGGGGCGCTATGAGGACATGATAACTGGATTTCCCCCTGAATTTTGGGAAATAGTGATAGACGACGATGATGTAGCTATTCAGATGTATACAAGCGGCACTACAGGGAAACCAAAAGGGGCTATGCTCAGTCATAAGAATCTGGTTTCAATGTACATGTCAAGAATTATCGACTTCAAGTTAGACGAAAACGACGTATTTTTAAGTGCCGTTCCCTACTATCATACAGCTGCCGAGTATGCTCTTGTTACACTTTACGCAGGGGGCACTTTGGTTATTCATAACAGGTTCCTACCGGGAGCTTTCTTAGATACCCTTGAGACTGAGAAGGTTACCTTTACTCTCGGTGTCCCCTCCATGGTTAACTTTTTACTCCAGCACATTGAAAAAAATCCAAGAGATTATGACTTCAGCAATCTAAGGATATTTCTCTACGGGGCATCTCCAATGCCGGTAACAGTTTTAAGGAAAGCCATGGAGACATTTAAACCTGTCTTTCTCCATTCATATGGTCTTACAGAAGCAAGCCCCGGAGTGACATTTCTGAGATCAGAGGAACACATACTGGAAGGCCCTGAGGAGAAGGTAAAGAGGCTCGCATCGTGCGGCAAGGAGATATTCAATGTGGAGGCGAGGGTGGTCAATAAGCAGGGGACAGATGTAAAACCCGGTGAAATGGGCGAGATTATTGTCAAGGGCGATAACGTAATGAAGGGTTATTGGAAGTTGCCGGAAGAGACAGCAGAGACTATCAAGAACGGCTGGCTTCATACTGGAGATATGGCCACCGTAGATGAAGAGGGCTATATATTTATCATGGACAGAAAGAAGGACATGATAATAAGTGGTGGCGAGAACATATATCCACGAGAGGTTGAGGAGGTTCTCTATTCTCATCCATCTGTCCTCGAGGCAGCGGTGATCGGGGTTCCTGACGAGGATTGGGTTGAAGCAGTCAAGGCATTTGTCGTTCTTAAGGAAGGAGAGAACGCTACGGAACAAGAGGTTATTGATTTCTGCAAGGTAAACATGGCAAGTTACAAGAAGCCCAAATTTATTGAGTTTCTAGATGCCTTGCCTAGAACTGCCGCTGGTAAGGTCTTGAAGAGGGAACTGAGAGAGAAATAATGGAAAAGTCTTTTTGTTGAAACGTTTTCGCCGAAAGATTAACTCGAGTTTTGTAAATAGAATTTTTACTTGCATATGGGAGGTGATCTTTGATAGAAACAGAGAAAGTTTACCCCAGATTTTCTTGAGGCAACAAAAAAGAGTTCGATAGAAATTGGTTGAACGTCCAGTCCTACCTGACCATACTTAGCAGTACGCTAACGTCCTCTGTTCCCATAATCCATTTGGCTAGAAAGGGAATTTTTAGCTTGACAGTAGTTATTATATATATGTATACAATATAACTATGCTTTTCAATTTGTTCCAGAGGTCTAAGTTGTTATCTAATGCCTGGTGATGGAAGGTATACCCTTCTGCCCGATGTACCCCCAAAATACCCCTGAGAAGCAGGTATTGAGGTTGAGGCAAGGAGGAGAGACAGTGAAACGATGGCCTATACCGAATTTGAAGAACTCGGATAAATATCACGGTGTATATTACGATAGTGATCTGCCAGAACCTGAAAGGTGGCTTGCAAGAGTGGACATAAGCTGTGGGCGATTTGCTAATATAGGAAATTTCAAGACAGAATTGGATGCAGCCAAAGCCTATAATGAGTATGTTAAAAAATATAAGCACCGTAATGTTTATCCGTTTTTTGATATTGTGTTGAACGACCTGGAGGATAAAGACAGATGAGGAGAATAGGTAACTGGGTGAATATGTAGCAGAGCTTTGTCAATACTTCTGATGTTTCAGAAAGGAGATTGGTTATGGGTAGTAAAGAAAAAATCAAATCAAGCAGGCGCTTTGACGGCTGTCCGGTTACAGAAACCTCGGCCGGCATCCCCCTAAAAGAGGTCTATTGCCCTCAGGATTTAGAGGAAACCGATTATCAGAATGAGATTGCAAACCCTGGGGAATATCCATTCACCAGGGGTATCTGGAACAACATGTATCGTGGAAAATTATGGACGAGAAGGGTATTTACAGGTCTGGGTTCTACAGCGGACACTAATGCGAGATACAAGTACTTATTGGGAAAGGGTGCCTCGGGTCTTTACTGTTTTGGGGATACCATAACCCATCAGGGGATTGATCCGGACCATCCGCTGGCTCAGGGATATGCAGGGGTCAGTGGGGTTTCCATAGTTTGTTTGCAGGATATGTATGACCTCTTCGACGGGATATCACTGGAAGATGTGAGTGTCTCTTTCAACAACCCCTGTATGGCAGCCACAGTGGTATATTCTGCCTTTGTTGCGTATGCGGAGGACATGGGATACGATCTGAAAAAGATCAGCGGTTCCATCCTGAATGAACCGATTCATCTGGTTTATAGTATGTTTGAGACCAATGCCAAGCCATTGGACCTTGCAGCAAAACTGGCAACTGATGTGATAGAGTATTCTATAAAAAATACCCCCAGATGGCACCCCATAGCCCCCAATGCTTACGATATGCATGAAAAAGGAGCCAATGCAATTCAGGAAATGGCATTTACTATTGCAATCATGGAAGAATACATACAGAGGATGATAAAGAGGGGGTATGATATAGATGAGTTTGCCCCCAGGGTAAATGTATTCGGATGCGCCTGTGATATAGATTTTTTTGAGGAGATATGCAAATTCAGGGCTGCCAGAAGGGTGTGGGCCAAATTGATGAAAGAAAAATACGGTGCAAAGAAACCCGAATCCTGCAGGCTATACCTGTCAGTACACACATCAGGTAATTCTCTGACGGTACAGCAACCAGTGAACAATGTAGCAAGGGTTACACTGGAATCACTGGCATGTGTCCTGGGTGGTCTTCAATCCTTTGATCCGGCAGGATACGATGAAGGCTATTATATCCTCACCGAGCATTCGGCTTTAACATCCCTGAATATCCACAACATACTTGCGTATGAATCAAGGGTTGCAAGTGTAGCCGACCCATTGGCTGGTTCCTATTTCATTGAGTCCCTCACAAACAGGATGGAAGAGGAGATGTTTAAGGTCATAAATAAGATAAATGATATGGGTGGTGCTATTAAGGCTACAGAGTCAGGGTGGATCGGTTCAGAGATGGACAGGGAACTCATCAAAGAGCAGAAAGAGATAGAAGAAAAGAAGAGGATTATAGTAGGAATGAACGAGTTTATCGTTTCAAAGGAAGAGGAAGTGCCGATAGAGGTTGGTAGAGACAGACCTCTAGAAGAGCAAATGGCAACCTCTAAGAAAAGGGAAGATGAAATCAGGAAGCTCAGGGAGACAAGAGATAAAAGGAAAACTAAAAATGCATTGGAAAACTTGAGAGAAGGCGCCAGTAAGGGTGAGGGACACAATCTGGTACCGTTAATGATGGAATCATTAAGGGCAAAAGCAACCCTGGGGGAGATATTGGGTGTGATCCGTGAAGCGAATGGTGCGAGTTACGACCCTTATAAGGTTTTGCAGTATTCTCTTTAAAATAAATACTATTAACAGTTAACCGTTAACAGTTAACAGTATTTAACTAATCTGTGAAAGAGGAGTTATTAAGTGATGAAAGGGACCATCAGGAAGATAAAAGTAGTGGTGGCTATGCCTGGATTGGACTGCCACGACAGAGGAATTATATATTTGAGCCATGTACTTAAAGAGGCAGGTATGGAAGTGGTTTATCTGGGAAAGTTCAATACACCTGAATACATAGTAAATACAGCGATCGAAGAGGATGCCGATGTCATTGCCCTGAGTTACTTAAATGATCATCTGTATATGATATTTTTCCCTAAGGTTGTTGAGCTTCTGAGAGAAAAGGGAGGCAGCGATATATGCGTAATTGCCGGCGGAAGGATCATAGAGGAAGATAGACCTGAACTAAAAAAATTGGGGATAACAGGGTTCTTTGGACAGAGTACCCCTACCAGGGATATGGTTCAGCATATAGAAGACAGGGTAAAGAAAGAGAGGTGGAAACAATAATATCTGAAAACAATAATATCTTGACACCCCAAAAAACTAATGTTATAAGAAAATGTCGGTGGAGTAATTCACCCATAGAATGTACTTGTTATCTGGGGTCAGTAACAAGGACAAAAAAGAAGGAGAAGCAAAATGATTAAACCGTTTGGATCTGACAAACTTAATCCGTTGTATGTAGCTGATGATACAAAACGAAAAGCACTAATTAAAGAGGCTGAAAGCCTGCCCTTGGTGGTAATGTCTTCCGCGGCAGCGGGAAATGCTGTCATGTTAGGTTCTGGTTACTTCAACCCGCTTACAGGGTATATGAACGTAGCCGATGCTGTAAGTGTGGCTGAGAAAATGCAAACAACTTCTGGCTTATTTTGGCCCACACCTATTTTGAATATACTCAAGGATGCCTCTGCCATTAAAGGCGCCAAACGCATTGCACTTCGCGACCCCAATGTTGAAGGGAACCCGGTGTTGGCAATCCAGGAGGTTGAAGCAATCGAAGAGATAAGCGCAGATAAAATGAAATTAATGACAGAGAAGGTTTTCCGCACCACAGATATGGAGCATCCAGGGGTTGCAGCCTTCAATTCAGTGGGCAACATCGCGGTCTCTGGTCCTATTCAGGTATTAAGCTATTCCTATTTTGAAAAAGAATTCCCCGAAACCTTTCGTACCGCTGTACAGCTTCGGGATGTAATCGCAAAAAGGGGCTGGAAAGAGGTGGTTGCCTTCCAGACCCGTAACCCAATGCACCTGGCACATGAAGAGCTGGTTAAAATGGCTATGAAAGAGTACAATGCAGATGGTGCTATTATTCATATGCTGTTGGGTAAACTGAAGGCAGGTGATATCCCCGCCGATGTTCGCGATGCAGCTATACGCAAAATGGTGGAGCTCTACTTCGAACCCAATTCAGTTGAAATAGCGGGTTATGGTTTTGATATGTTATATGCAGGCCCTCGTGAAGCTCTATTGCATGCCATTTTCCGTCAGAATATGGGTGCTACTGTCCTGATCGTTGGCCGCGACCACGCTGGAGTGGGCGATTATTATGGTGGTTTTGATGCGCAGACTATCTTTGATGATGTTCCTAAGGGAGCTCTGGCCATTAAGATTTTCAAGGGTGATCACACTGTATGGTGCAAGAAGTGTAATAAGGTAGTCATGATGCGTGACTGTCCTCACGGTAAGGACGATTACATAATGCTTTCCGGTACAAAAGTTCGTGCTATGCTTGCCGCTGGTGAAGACTTACCACGCGAGTTTTCCCGTCCGGAAGTAGCCAGGATACTCATGGCTTATTACAAGAGTGAAGCTGGACAAGCGTAAAAACACTATTACCTAAAAAGCATAACGCCCTGAGAGTGCTTTAAGTTACCCTCAGGGCGTTTTTTTTAATTGAGTTTTATATTGTTTTTTCCCCCAGTCCTAAGGGGATTTGACAACCAAAACAGCAGCCCCTTCAAGCGCCCTTACCAGCTTGATACTTACATCTCCCAATACAAACTCTTCAGCTTTAGACATCCTCTTGCGGCCAATCACCACCATCTGGAAATCCCCTTTCTTAAACTGGTCAATAATTCCATCGGTTACAGTAGGATAAGATTCGGTGATCAATTTTGTCGTGACCTTCTCAGGATCGAACCCATTTTCCACAAGTTTATCCTTTGCCTTTTGTAAAACAGCTAATAACCTTGACGGTATTTGATCCATAAACTCTTTGCCCATGAGTTCTTCACCGGATGGTGGTTTTCTATAGATATGAAGCAAGGTAACCTCAAGGTTATCGTGGCAGAGTGCCAAGCCGGCAAGGTAATCCAATACTGCCCTGGAGCTCATTGAATCGTTTATTGCAACAAGGATGGTATTATTCAAGTATTTTCTCCTTTTATTCAGAGATGGAGTAAAGGCTTCTGTTTAAATCCTCTATTATTTCATCTGTGGACTCGTAATATACGTCTGTACCTCTTGAGAAATGCATCAGGGTGTTATTAAGCATTCTGGGAAGGTATGGATAAAGTTTCCGTAAGTTCATAAACCTGGATCTATACAATATGGAAAAATCTTCCGGTTCGGCCCGTCCTGCCAAACCTTTATATGTAAGTGTATCATTCTGTATCATATCAGCGTTGTGAAATCCCTTCCCAATTGCATAAAGCAAAACGTTTCCCATGCCAAAAATGTCCATGCTATATGGGTTTTCCTCCGTTTCGTAGTCGTAATCGAAGTCTATCCACACATAATTACCAGTTTCCCGCTCTATAATAATATGATCATTTCTTATATCTCCATGATTTAACCCGTGGTTATGGAGAAAACGAATAGCATCAAACGCTTTTATTAGCTGCCTTAAAATTCCTGGGAATACCTTGTGGAAATAGGTCTCATGGTCCATATCGATGGAATTAAGGTGCAAAAAAAAATTTGTTCCTTGTACTATATTTAATACGCGAACATTATTGCCCTTGATATCCCTGTAAACCTTTCCCTGCATAAAATGTGGGTGATCTTTTGCAAGTCTTAAAACCTCTCCCTCTTTTTCAGGATTCCTGAAGCATTCAATTCTTACACCACCTAAGCTTTTTTCGAATCTCTCAGAAAAGGACAACTTTATGATCCTTTTTTCTCCTGTGTCTGCATCAATAGCCCGTTTGACCCAGAATTTGGGTTCCTCCATGCCGAACCGACTTTCCCGCTCATGGCCTGTTACGATATACCGTTTACTGTCAACCAGAATCTCATCGCCTTTATCTATATTGAAGAATTCAGTGGTGTCAGTGAAGAGCCTACCTTTCATTATAATAAAGTCCTTCCAACATCCATGTGGGAAGGCTTTCCATGGCAATTTTCACTCTGTCGAGAAAATTCTTAAGACCGTTGTTTTCTATAAGCAATCCCAGATGGTCTGCCAGCACACAGAAGGAATCAATGTCGTCTTCATGGAGTATCCATGGCTCACTATGATAGATTCTTATTAACCCCATTACTGCTTTTCGACATTTTATTGGAACCGTCAGCATGGAAACGATTCCTTCTTTGGTTGCCCACTCTGGATACTTGACACGAGGATCGTTTTGCATATTCTCAATAAAAATGGGTTCTCCGGTAAAAAAGGCAGAGTACTTTTTATCTACAAGGAGGGGACCTTTATTCAGATATTCTTCACTGACACCATAGCTGCTCACGTGAAACAACTCTTTTTCCCTCTCGTCAAAAAGCATAATGCTGCACCCTTTGACCTCAAATGAACGGCTTATAAGCTCAGCAAAATGACTGATGAGCAGATTAAAATCTTCATATGTTGAAATAGCACGACTAATTGTTTTAAAATCCTTGAGATAAATCCTCCTAACCGGCTTTTGTTCCATATACTCTTCTCCTTAATATCAAATTATTTATGCCGAGTCATAAAAATCCGACTACGATGATATATTAATAAAATGGATGTATTTGGATGTCAATGAGTCTTAAACTTTAGCAAGGTTATAACCCATTTCAGCAAACACTGGGGACAATTGCTTTATAGCAAATTTCTCATGTTGTTTCACTGCCTCTTGAAATAGAAACCACTTTGTTTTTTCTTTAACGATACCTTCTTTCCAATAGTGTTTGTCTTGAAACAATGTAAAATGAGCCATAATACCATCGTGAGTATCTCTTAAGCCCCTTATCTCAGTTTCTATAGATTCATTAAACCATTCTTGCTCGTCAAAATCAGGAAGCCAGTCAATCTTATCTTTATATCCTTCAGAGCGTTTTTGTTCGTAATAGTTTATATCTCCGGTATAGGTTCTACCTTGCAAGCCAATCATCTCTTTTTCAAGGCCAGCCCATTTGTTAAAATTGTTGCTGTTTCCCAAACTCTCCTGATAATCACAGTATTTTCTGAAAAGCTCTTTTGCAGCGGAAAGAAAACGGTGCAGATTATTAACTTCCGGTTCTACTAATCTGATGTCTACCCACAAATGGCTTACCCAGTCAGGGTGATGCTCCGCATCAACGTGTCCAATATCTGGTTTTACATCTAAACCGATGTTATTAAAGTAGTCGTACCAGCCAACAAAGTTTTGATGTGCCCATGTATCAATATAGCTGTGTGATGCAATGCCTATCCTGTAAAGTCTTGTTTGTTCATCTGCCTTGAATGCATCGTCAATTATTTCGTTTGCATTTTCGTTATTAGGCGTTGTATTTAATATATGCCTTTTCCCGTCTCTACGTCTGGCTGACCGCGCTTCAGGTTCCCCGGGTATGAAATGAAAAATAGGATATATTCTCATGAGGGTGTCTTTCGGCTTGAGGATATTCATAGTTTGACTGATATAATTCCAATATTTTTCGCTAGTTGATCTGTCTTCAATCTCAAGGCAAAGATCATTCTCATCCACATACTGTGAGGCGTATGCGATTATCCTGGCATCATCTAGGTTGAATCCTGCCCCGTGTGCAATAAGCCCGGTCATCCAATAATGAAACTCAATATCCATGGTAATCGCCCTCCGTCCTCTGTTATCCGTTTGCCCCTTAACTCTTAATTAGTTCGTCCTGAAAAATTTCCTTTTCCGCTCTCTGGTGCAGGTTAAGTAAAACTATTCCCATGTTATATAAAGAGGGGTAAACGGATGGACAAGACCAGGATGTTTTGGAAGCGCCCTTGCTGTAAAACCATATCTTCCACTTGCAGGAAAGGAGATTTCTGTTTGATATAGATATTCCCCCCCAGTATGCTCAACAGGTTTCATGTCAACTGTTTGTCCATCTGTAATCTGATCACTGGTATCCAACAATCCATAATAAATCTGGACAGTTACATCATCCGGGGTAAGTTCGCCCAAATGAGCCCTAGTCCTTATAGGGTATTTATTCCCAGCGTATATCTCTTCCTCTAAGACTATCTTATCTGTATTTAAGAATATTTGAGGCCATCTTTCTTTAAGCTTTTTCCGCCATTTTGCCATATTTTTAGCGTTTAATGCAGAATCTTCCAGAAGATTCTCTCCTGCTCTACCTGCAGGTAGATAAAACTTCTCTGTATATTCGATTAACATCCTGTGGGTATTAAATGCCGCACCTATTTTTTTTATTGAATTTTTCATTTTCTCTATCCACTCTCTGGGCAAACCCACTCTGTCTCTTTCATAATAAAGAGGTATTATCTCCTTTTCTAAAAGATTATAAAGGGATTCACTTTCAATGCAGTCCTGTTCCTCAGGGTTTGCATAAGTCTCTCCACTCCCGATTGCCCATCCAGTATCCTGTTGATAACCTTCACACCACCAGCCATCAAGGACGCTTAGATTTATTGCACCATTCATTGCTGCTTTCATTCCACTTGTTCCAGATGCCTCAAGGGGCCTTCTTGGAGTATTAAGCCATATATCTACTCCCTGCACCAGGTAGCGACCCACATTTATATCGTAATCTTCCAGAAAAACTATATGGTTCCTTAAATTATGATCCTGTGTAAAATGAATAATAGATTTTATTAACTCTTTACCATCATTATCCTGCGGATGGGCTTTTCCAGAGTAGATTATTTGTACAGGCATTTCAGGGTTGGTCAAAATCTTAATTAATCGATCGGGGTTTTTAAAGAGAAGATTAGACCTTTTATAAGCGACAAATCTACGGGCAAATCCAATAGTTAGTGTACTAGGATTTAAGGCTTCCTGAGCAATTTTTGCTTCTGTAAGACTTGCACCACGGTTTACAAGTTGTTTTTTAAGGAGGTTTCTTGCAAGGAAAACAAGTCTCTCTTTTCTTATCTGGTGGGTTCTCCATAGTTCTACATCAGGAATTCGGTCAACCCCTTCCCAGATTCCGAAATCTTGAGGTTTCTCAACAAATTGTGGGCCTAGATAGCGGTCAAAAAGGTCTCCCAGATCATGGCTTATCCATGATCTGGGATGGACGCCATTTGTTATGGAGGTAATCGGGATTTCTTTTGCAGGAAGTGTATGCCATAACTTTTTCCACATGTTTCTTGAGATTTCACCATGTAGTTTGCTTACACCATTACAAAAGGCAGCAAGATTAAGAGCAAGTACTGTCATGCAAAACGTTGGGGACTTACCAGGTTCCTCCTGACCAAGGGATAAAAATCTATTCCAGCTTAACCCAAGATCAGATGCAAATTTATTAAAATACTTTTTCACTAAATTTGGATCAAAATGCTCGTTACCTGCTGGGACCGGAGTATGTGTAGAAAATACATTGGATGCCCAGACAATCTCTCCAGCTTCAAAAAATCTAAGATTATATTTTACCATAAGGCTGCGAATTCGTTCCATGGCTAAAAAAGCTGAGTGTCCTTCATTCATATGATAAACAGTAGGATTAAGGCCAAGGGCTTCCAGTGCCCTGACCCCTCCTATTCCCAGGAGCATCTCCTGTCTTATCCTGATATCTCTGTCTCCACTGTATAACTGGCTTGTAATCATACGATGATCAGGAGAATTTTCAGGAATATTGGTGTCAAGAAGATACAGATTAACCCTCCCAACTTCTACCCTCCAGATTTGAGCCTTAACAGGGGTATTTTCATAATCTATACTGATCAATATTGGCTTCCCGCTTTTGTCTCTTTCAAGGATTACAGGCATATTGTACCAATCATTTTTTGGGTAACATTCCTGCTGCCAACCATCCAGATTGAGATATTGTTTAAAATACCCTTCCTGATAAAGAATACCCACAGCCACCAGGGGGATACCAAGGTCACTCGCTGCCTTTAGGTGGTCCCCGGACAGGATTCCAAGACCCCCGGAATAAATGGTCAGCCCCTCGTCAATACCATATTCACTGGAGAAATAAGCGGCCAGGAAGTTCTCGTTTTTATCGTGTTTTTCTTTAAACCAGGTTCGTGCTCTCAGATAGTCAGAAAATTTTTCGTAAACATCCTCAAGGTTCGCCAAAAAACTTTCATCTTTGCTTACCTGGTATAGAATATCCTGAGGAAGACGCCCCAACATCAGGATGGGATTTTGATAGGAATCCTCCCAGAAGTTTCCCCGATGTCCAAGTTGAGGAATAAACCCAAGTCTCATGAATAAATAAACTGCTTCCCAATTCCAGCAGAACCAGTAATTCATAGCAAGTTTGCGGAGTTTTTCAAGGTTCTCAGGTAATTTTGGAATAGCATAGACTGTCTTTATTTTCATAATAACTCCTGTTTTTGATATTTTTGGATTCTATTCTTTTTGCTACATGAAATTCCTTTAGTTATCCTTTAGAAAGATTAAATATATAATATGAAGCTAAACATATCAAGGGATTTTGCCTGTTTTTTATAATCGCCTAATTTATTGGGTAAGAATTTTCTTTGAGACTGTTTCCTCTTTGCTTTGCTCCAAGGATGCTTTTTAGGATACGTTTCAATCCACGCCCCCGCGCAGGGGGCGACTAATTAAGGTTTCAACATCCTGGAATGTATAATTGTTTCAATCCACGCCCCCGCGCAGGGGGCGACATGATACTAGGCGGTCAAAAATGCAAAGGTAAAAGTTTCAATCCACGCCCCCGCGCAGGGGGCGACATCTGACCCAAATCAATCAGTTACGGGAGCTAATGTTTCAATCCACGCCCCCGCGCAGGGGGCGACCGTCCCATTTGTGGCGGAGAGATGGAGCAGAGATGTTTCAATCCACGCCCCCGCGCAGGGGGCGACCGAAGTGATGAAGGGAATCGGGCGAAATCTGAAGGTTTCAATCCACGCCCCCGCGCAGGGGGCGACTGTATTCCTGTAACCTTTTAAAATCCAATTAATTTTTACTCTATTTTTGCGGACGACACTTTCTCACCCATAAAATTGTCCGCCTTTGATTCTACTGCCTCTAAATACATTAGTAACTTCAATATGTTATCCTCATTGCGAATCCCCCGGCAAAAGCGGGTGACCTTCAGGTTCGCAGACTTCTATCAGACAATTAAAGGTCCCTGCTGATCGAAAGCCTTCTTAGCGCCTATATGCTCAACTCGTCTTTTCCAGTTTGACCCGAGAAAATAGAACCGCAGACTATCATTCTCAGGGTCAATTTCATCAATCAGCCTTTGGCGAAGAAATGCCCATTGAGCCGGATCTACAATGCACTCAAAGACCGAAAACTGAACCCTTTGTCCATAATCCTCGCAGGCCTTTGCTACCCGATGCAAACGCCTTGATCCACCGGGTTTCGAGGTAGCCACATCATAAGTCACCAGCACAAACATAGCTCACTTCTCCTCATTTCCAGATAAACGGCGGGTATCCATCCATGTCTCCCCGCAGATAACGGGCAAATAGCATCGCCTGAATGTGAAACAACAACCCAATCGTTATCTTCTCTTCGATAAAAGGATGCATAATCTCCTCCTGCTTACGGTTCTGATATGAAACCAGAACTTCTTTCCGTGTTTCATCGGACATTGTTACGGCGCCGGTATCTGCTTTTTTGAATCCTTTTTTCTGTACCTGTTTCAGGTTAATCAATGAAAGGGTTAACCTGTCGGCAATAAACGGCCTCAATTCCTCCATCATATCCAGTGCCAGACCTGACCTTCCGGGACGATCACGGTGAAGAAAACCCACTGCCGGATCCAATCCCACAGTTTCAAGTGCCGAACGGACATCGTGCATTACCATAGTATAGAGGAAGGAAAGCAGACAATTCACATTATCGAGCGGTGGCCTGCGATTCCTTTCTTCGAACACGAAAGCTTCCTTCTGAGCGGTAATGAGGTGATTGAAGACACTGAAGTAGATGTGCGCCATATCGCCTTCCATACCCCGCAGTACATCAAGATTTGCTTCTGACTTGATGCGGGTTAACGTATTGCTCAATCGCTTTGATGCCCGGCTTATCGCCTCCGTATCAATCTTATCGGAATGATCTCTGAGCGCTCTCTGTAATACTGTGCGACAGTTGGCAAGCTTTCCCGTTAGTAAAGCTCTTGTGATCTCCGCCGATGCTTTTGGGTCATCGGCTCGCCGGTACTGTTCCCTGCGCAATAAAACATTCCCGGATACCGGACCTTGCACCCTTGCCAGGAATCTCCCATACTCTGACAAAAAGCTGATACCCACACCGTTTTCAGCACAAAATCCCATAAGAAACGGGCTGCATGAAACATTGCCAAAGCAGACAATCCCGCCTATCGTATGGACAGGAATGCGTAGTTTAACTTCCTTTTCGACCTTGACAGCTACTGTTTCCCCATCTTTCGAGAGATACGCCCCCTGTGTGGTCACAAAGAGCGTATTAAGATGTCTTTTCATTTTCCCTTACCATGGCGCTTAAATAACGCTTTACGGAACCCTTTTTACCGATAGTCTTTGGCAGGCAAAGCTGGAAAAGGGAACAGTTATCACATTTCGCCTTATAAACCGGCCTGGGGGTTTCACCCGATGCAATCAGCTCGTGAACCCGTCTTGCAGTTTCCTCGGTTTCCCGCCTTAATTTTTCGTCAAAAACGACCTCATGGCGGCGGTGGGTTTTCCCATAATACAGAGCGCCGCACGTAACCTCAACCCCAAGCATCTCTTCCAGACATAAAGCCTGAGCGCACAGTTGCACCGCATCGCAGCTATCCGGTTTCGGTTTGCCCCGCTTATACTCAACGGGGAAAGGAAGCCACGTGCTATCTAGCTGTCGGTGAAACTCAATGACATCAGCTTTCCCGATCAGCCCCAGGCGAAGAGATCGTAACGACACGCCATATTCGATCCGGACGTCGCCTCTGGATTCCCGGTTTTCCTCATGCACCCGCTCGTGTATGATCCGGCCTTCGGCGGTAAAAAGGTTCTCATTCCAGATTTGCTCTATAAAAATAAGAGCACATCGGCGAGGGCAGTAAACATATTGGCTCAGAGCTGAAATAGGTATCAATTCCCGCTCTACATTCGTAATGAAACCATTTTCAGACATTCGTTTAAACCTTGGTTAAGCCACCATTACTATCATCCCACGACCACAATTCGATGCCAGTGGGAATTTTCCCCTTATTTACTGTCACCTTATAATGGGTAAATTTGCGAGGCGCTGTTTCATTGTCTATATGCATTGCATCTTCATCCTTGCAGATTTGTATCACTTTACCAAGGTCAAGCAGTGCCTGGGCCGGAGCGCAACCGAGCATTGCCTGTCTTTTTCGCTGTTCTTCATTTGTATCCGTGCCGACATGTTTGAATACATAGAGGCCGCGACATGCCATGAAGCCCTTGCTTGCAGATCGATCATGGTCATACATGTTGGCCAGCGCTTCCCATAAAAGGTTAAGATCGCTGTCTGAAAAGCCTGTCCCGTTTTCATCATCGGAAAGATGTGCGCTGATGAATCCTTTGGCAACATAAAGGCCGTAAGGTATAAGGTTCTTACGGCCCATGGTGCGTAGCTTGTCCTCTGGTTGTTCTTCTTCCCATTTCAAATAATCTGCGGATGACTTTGCGCCTTTAACATCCTCAGCGACAGCCATGCGAGTGATGGAAATGTCCAATGGAAGAACGGGATCGATGGATCGCGCAAAAGAAAACTGCACCGGGCCTCGAACTTGTCCGGCGTTTGGGCCAGTGCTCATAACCGCGCCGAAAGTGCGCACATCGTAAAAAGTTTTGCACATCCATTTTCGTGCTTCCCTGACCTTGCTTTTTGACGCTCCCTTTTCCGGTATGCCACCAGTTTCTTCATGTGCCTTTACAATAAGGCGATTCAGGTTTGTCGCATGTTCCACAAAAATTGCGTTAAGTTCGGCGTTGCCACAAGCCTCTTGGACGTAATTTCGCACCCTGCGTTTTAAAGCCACATCCGAGACAAGTCCCCGCATGTCTTCCGGGTCGATGCGAGGCGCGTTTCCGGCGTCGGGGTCGCCGTTCGGGTTGCCGTTTTCACAGTCGAAAAGATAAAGAAATTCATAGCGGTTTTGAATGCTCATTTTGTTCCCTCCTTATTGTTGTCATTATCTGCAATGTTTTCCGATTTTTCGCCTTTACCAGCGTTCAATGCAGCAAGTTGTTGATAATAACCAAGCGCAAAGAGACTTTGTTCCTCAAGTGTCAAAGTCCGCGGCATATCATTCTTGATTTTTCCCATCACATCTGCAATGAGATTTTCGTACCACCACGCAAGTCCACCTTCGAGCTTTCCAAGGTGATTCTTGGCGTTTGTAGCAAGTCTTCCGAGTATCAGCCCTGGCGTCTGGCTTGCCGCGGCATAATAACGTTGCACTACGCCTGCCCCCACATCACCTAGTGCTGCGCGCTGTAAACGAGCAAACACAGCAAGCAATCTCCCACAATGGTATGCCGGGTGCGGATGTTCCTTATTCAGATAAGTCCCCATATTTTGATCTCCTTTTCTTTTCAAATAGGCTCTTATTATTGAAAATCTGACCTCAAGCGGCGGGCGGGCGGCTACAAAATCCGCTCTTATACGCATAAGCGCCCGGCTCATGGCTGAAGCTGGGATCATGCCGTTAGTCAAGGCAGCGCGCAACAGCCCGGATATCAGAGACGGCGGCACGTCATTAATATTACGCAGTATATTTCCGTCTTTCGACAGAAACTCTATGGCATTGGCGACCGAAAAAAATTTTGGGAAAGGAACAAGTCGATCTCCTTCACGAGAGACAATAGCAAGGTCAGAAAACCATTTTTCAATGTTGGCGACAAGAATTTCAAATAAACCTTCCATGATTTCACGCACCATTACTCTACCTGCAGCACCGGATAATACAAGGGCTATGTAACGGTTCCCGGCAAGATCAGGCCGTAGTCCTTCCTTAATCGCCCTCAGTAATTGGCTTGCCTTGAGTTCTGCAACAGCGCTTGTCTGCTCCGGCGGCTCCGTCAGCCACGGAAACGGATCATCCTCATCAGGAATTGAGTCAAGAAACCAGTAGGTGATCATGGCACCACCAAATTTTATGCCTTTGTCACGGATCAGGCCGCTTAAAGTTTCGGTATAAGCTGTTGCGGCATCTTCGGAAATGGCAGCGTTTGCCGACTGTTCAAGCCCGTAAGATTGAGAAGCGTCTTTGTCAAAGCCGATCAGAACATCGCCCATTCCAAGACCACCGACCCCCGCTAATCCCTTGATTTTGGGGTGTGTCATAAGCGGTTCAACAAGTTCTCCACTGGCAAAACAGCGCATTTTCGAGGTTGTTGGCTTTGGCGTTTGAAGCGTCTGTCGAAATTTTCGCCACCAATTTTTCCAGTCATCGCGTTCAAGCGGATTGATGCCGTTGACCATGATTGTGGCTGTTTCGGTGGACTTTGCCTTTTGGCGTTTCAGATCAGCCTGAATCGCAATAAGCGTTTCCTCGTCTTTCAACATCTCTGCCCCTGCTTTCAGATACGGCGCATCCAGTGACGCTGATTCCAACAAACTACAAAAATACTTATGCTTGGCGTGGTTCTTTTCCTGTTCTTTCTGTTCAGTGTCGTCTTTCCAATAAAGTGCTAAAGTAGATAATCCTTCCACAAGAAAATGTGAGCGACTCCCACCCCCGCCAACAAGTTCAGAAAATCTAAGATTAGGGCAATGTGAATATTCTTGCCCCTTGCCTTCGGAAAGAGGAATGACACCTGTAAAGCGTCCATCCGCTGCACAAGTAATCGCCCATTTTACGATCTTGCGAGCAAAGCCAGGTTCGGTACTGCCTGCCACCTTCAAAAGTGCATCAAGCATGAGTCACCTCCTCCACCTTTTTGACTGCCGGTTCGTCATATTGCGGCACATTCAGAACGCCCCTAATCATGCGTGCATGGAAGATGCTTATACGGGGGTGAGCAAACTCATCGTTAGCCTGCCTAAGATCAAATACGTCGTAGAGCATCCAGCCCAAATCCATATCAAGAGGGAAGGCGGTTTTTTTCTCATCATCAGTTTCGATATGTTGAAAAAACGCAGGAAACTCCCGACAGCCAAAGAATGGCTGATAAAAACATTTGCCGTGGCTTGCGCGGCGCACAAACTGATCGTCATGTGTTGCCGTATTACTCACGCCATTACGAAACTTCATATGTGCATACAACCGGTAGTGTACATCTTTGAGTGCCATCGTCTGACGCTGTGTCCGGCCCTTCTGGTCAGTGCCGAGCAGATCGCGGTCTCCGTCAGCCCATAACGGTTCGATTTGACGTTTCCCTTCTTTCCAGGCAATAATTGTACTTTCTGGTGGAGCTTTGTCCTTTACTTCATTCCGCCTAAGCGCAATATACCGCGGCGGTTTCAGGATTTCGACCTTCTCAATCTGCCAGTAAAAGCCGTACGACCTTTTCCAGTAGATGGCATCGAATATCCCGCGTGCAGCAGACGGCGTAATGACCGGATAGCTAAACCGCTCCACCTTCATCTCCGGTCTTGTAAAACAGGCAAAATCCCCCCAGACCTCCAAGCAGTGTGTTTTACCTCGCATAACAAACCTCCTTATCTTATCCGATCCATATGTTAAGCGCGCCGGAAGGCACAAGCCCCAACTCAGAGTGATAGTGTTCCTTCACGGCATAAATAAACCAGTCGCCTTCGCCTCGTACCTTCCGTCCCCCGGTCTTCACAGGGATGAGTGCGTCCCATACCGCATCATCAGGCTTGGGCCGATATAGGCTGACGGCCAGCAAACGAGCGTCCTTTATCCATGCTGCCGTTAGACCTGTTTTATCCGCTTCATCGTTCAGGCGTTCAAATTCAGTCATCATAGATGCGTATGGCACAAGCACATTAATGGCATCTTGTTTAATCAAGCGGTACTGTCGTGCTACATCGGGGAAGCTGCCGGCCTTAACAAATTCCATAAGCTCTTTTGTCCCTTTTGACATCTCAGGCTTCGAAATATCATAGAGTCTTCCATAGTAATCTTTAATGAAACCTGGATCATCGAGACTCATATTGTCCGCGCCAACTTCTCTAAACAGCATTTTCGTGATGTGTGCGGCCTGCTCGTATCCACCGCCGGGTGGGTAAGCTTCGTCCTCCGGCATGAAGACATACAGTAAACCTTGATCTTCGAGCCTTCCTTCACGGTTGCAACGACCCGCCGCCTGGATTACCGAATCAAGCGGGGCATATGCACGATAAACCACAGGGAAATCAACGTCCACCCCAGCCTCTACGCACTGCGTTGCTACAAGACAGACAGGCTGCTTCTCATTCAATTTGTTGCGTACGGAATCCAAAATATCCCTTCTGTGTGCCGGACACATATTCGTGGAAAGATGAAATGTTCCTTCGCCAAGACATTCCCAAAGACTTCGGGCATGGCCTTTGAGATTTACAATGCACAAGGCCTGTTTGTTTTTGCGTAGCCGTTCAGTAAGTTCATCCCAGCCGATGCCGTGGTCGGGACTGTCCCATGTAACTTTAGTTCGACGCAGCCGCTTGAAAAGCGAGGCCGGTTGAGAAACTATTTCAGATGGTCGCCAACCCCTGTTGCAATGCGTTTTGACGGCATTATCCAGATGTTCAAATGCAGGCTGCGTAGCAGTGGCAAAGACGATACTTGAACCGTAACCATTTGCGAGATGAGATAATGCGGCCAGCGTCGGCACGGCGAACCCGGCTGGTAAGGTCTGAACCTCGTCAAAAAGAATTACCGAGCGCGCAAGCTGATGCAGTTTCCGGCAAGCCGATGACCGATTTGAAAACAGTGATTCAAGCATCTGCACGCTTGTGGTCACAATGATCGGGGCATCCCAGTTTTCAGAGAGAAGCCTTCTTTGCCGTTCAGAGGTTGTTTTTTCACCGTTTTCGCCCTCGTTATCGGATATGTTCTTATCCGGCTCGGCACCGAATCCTGCAAGTGAATGGTGCTCAAGCACATAGTTTTCACCAAAGTGCGGCGCTAATATATTGCGGTAAATGGCAGCGGTCTGTTCGATGATAGAGAGATAAGGAATCACCATCACTACCCGTCGCAGTCCCTTTTCGAGAGCATGCTTTAGAGCGAATGCTAGCATTGCAAACGTCTTGCCGCTTCCTGTAGGTGCTGTGATAGTAAATAAGCTGGTTCTGGAGTCGGTAGCTCTCAGGCAATCCGCAAGCAATGCAGTGCGAACTTCGACTACATCGGCTGAAGCCGTCGTTTTTTGCCGAACTTGTTCGATATAGGTAAGGAGAATCTCAAGCGTTTGCTCTGTCTTTAGCGCAGGGCCTGATTCCCGATAACGTTTCCCTTTTTCGTCGCCGTTGAAATGAGCCTCGGTATCGAGAAAGTCTGCATCTACAAGTGCAGAAAACAACATGCGGATGTCGAGCATACGATCTATGTTACTTTCAATGCTGAAATCGAATTTAGCCATATCCTGCTGTTTTGGTGCTATGCCGTCTGCCTCTATGCGTGACTTCAAAACCGAGGGATCGTTTTCGCTCAATTTGAGTTGTAGCGGATGGTTTAAGGAGAGCTTTTGGGGAGCAAGAGCCTTAAGATGATCTTTGTTCAAATACTGCAAACCGATGTGATGTCCTTCGATGGCAAGTGCGGCAGCAATAGCCTGATATTCTTTGCTTATGGCTGCCCATGCGCCGGCAGACCAATGATCTATACCTTCAGCTTTGCCTTGTAATCTTAGCTGAAACAGATCGCCATACTTGCCAAGATCATGTAATTGTCCTGCAAGGGCAGCTTCTTCAGTCCAACTTAATCCCTGGGTAAAACAGCGAACGAGCTTTCCGACTGATTCTAAATGGTCTACCAGCAGGTGTTTCTGATTAACCTTGTTTTTGCTATGAGCATAGTATTTCTGTGTCATAGTCTAACCCTCTAAAGGTTATCCATAGCTCCCCTTGCTTTACAAGAACGAAAAGTATCTTACACCCCCCACTGACAACAGTCTCTACAGTTCAAAGTTAGCATTCCCTCTAAAATCCAGGCTTACAAGCTTCCTGTAGTGGATAGAAAACGTAGTAATAAGGGTATAGGGATATGGAGAGCCCAGTTCAATTGTTTCATTCCAGGTTATCTCTCTCATTTTTGTTTCCTCTTTATTTACGGTAGTGTAAAGATATTTGCCATGAGGACTACAGGGAAAGATAGTGTGGATTAATCTATGTATTTTAAAATCTAACAGTTTATTCCTGAATTTTCAATTAAAATATAAAACCCTGTTTGTAAAATGCCCTGAGATTGGCATAATTGTCAATAAAACTCTATTTTGCAAGGGAATTCTTATTTGTAGTTTGCAGTTTTTTTTGGTACAGTGTTCAAGCAGTTATAATACTTGGAGAATGGAGATTTGAAATTTTGAAAAAGATAAAGAAGTTGCCAGATATAGGTATATATAGAGCCATAACAATCATTATGTTTATTCTGTTTTTGACTTCCGTTTCTAATGTTGCCGGTCAGGGTAACGTAGTAATGGTAGACAAGTTTTCAGGGCAAAAGGATGAAAACGGAGTGCCTTTGGGATGGGAATTAGAGAAAAAGGAAGGCAATGTAGATATCAGAATCGAACATGTAGGGGATAATTTCTATCTTCATTTTGTCAGCCGAAGGTCATCCTTTGGGGTTAAAAAAAAGGTCGCATTCAGGATAGAGGATTTCCCTATCTTAAACTGGGCATGGAAGGCAGGTAAGCTCCCGAAAGGTGGAGACGTCAGGGGAAAGAGCACCGACGATCAGGCAGCTCAGGTTTATATAGCGTTCCCAAAATTTCCAGCCACGCTAAATACCCGAATAATTGGTTATATATGGGACAATGAGTGCTCCAAGGGGAGTACAGTTACCAGTCAATGGTGGTCTAAGTTAAAGTGTATTGTGCTGCGGGATAAAACGGATAAACTGAATCAATGGTTTAAAGAACGGCGTAATGTATATGAGGATTATAAAAGGCTTTTTGGGGAAGATCCTCCTAAGGTAGGGGGAATATCCCTGTATATCAACTCCCAGCATACGAAGAGCTCTGCTGAAAGCTACTTTGATGACGTCTATTTTACAAAAAAGTAGGCTACGATTTTCCTATGTTAAACCTCTATATCTTTCCAATAGCCTCTGTAGTCGACAGAGAGAACATTTAGCCCTTCTTTTTTATCTACGCTTACCTTGCCATTTTCTATAATCTCCTCAATCCGCCCCGGTTCGTCCAGCCTTTTATGGAAGTCTGTCTTTTGGTTCCAGAGGGGGTAACCCTTGAATACAACATTCCATAAAGCGCCAGGAATGCATTCAGAATTAATCTTTTCTTCTTTTTGTATTCTGCTGTTTATATTAACTAAGAGATGGAAGAGATTGGGATTTACCCTGGTATCTTCGGTGAGATGCATCTTTTTGCCTGTTCCACCATAAGTAAGAGGGATGAGTACCCCCAGCCCATATTTGAACTGAACCTGATCGATTTTGTTGAGATGGCTATCCTTAAAGCCATTCCAATCTGTTGAAAGACCTTCTCTTTCTGCATACTTTCTAAAACCGTCATTTATCATACCTGCATAAAACTCAAAGGTCAAATGAGGTTTTTTCCCAATCTTGGAGAATGCCATCATATAGCCCATCAAACGCCAATCCAGATGTTTCCTGGACTTCTCCCTCAATCCCTTTATTATCTCGCTGAGGTCACCACTTTTTGCAAATATCTGCCCCATCTCCTGCCTTATTACAAAGTAGTTATCTATCATATTCGGAGAGATATCGTCTGTGTGGTAACCCCAGACATCTATCATTGTAAAAAGGGTCAGAGCATCTACAAAGAGTTTTATAGACGGTTTATCCTTAAGTATGGTCTGAAACTCCTTGTCCTTTAGAAGTGGTTCAAAGCACATATAAGAAGATTCACCAGTGTACAGGGTTCCTATCAGCAGATGATACTGGATCACCTTTTGTATTAAAATTGCTTCTTCTGATAGCCCCTTATCGTTTAAGAGATGGAATTCAGAGATCATCTCAGCACTCTTTTCATTGTGCCTTCTCTTATCCTCAAGTCTTCCAATATCATGTAACCACAAAATTACAGGCATCATAAGGGGTGAAGAGGAAGATATAGAGTGTGCCAGGTCGTAAACCTCTCTGATGTCGGTTCTATCCAATCCACTCTCGGGGAAATCCCCCGAACAAATTCTGTTATAAGCGGCTTGAGTCTGAAATGTGTGAATTAAAGTCCTCATGAATTCCTGATAATCTTCCTCAAGTCCTTTACGGAATATTTCCTCAAGAGGAGGAAATAAACGAATTAAATCATTGAACTCTGAAGTAGTATTAATACGCTCTCTATTATAGTTTAACCAGTCAAAAGAGATACCTTTTGAAAAGCTGAGGAGTTTATTTTCAAACTCTTTCTTTAATACAAAAAGCTCCTCTGTTTTTTTATTAAAGTTCATACCTCCTCCGATCATCTGTTTTCCCCTTCGGGAAATGGGAGAAAAATCCTTGAACCTTCAAGCTTTAATCCTCCTCTTCTGGTCCGCCTGAGGCGGATTGTACATTAGTATCCTTATAAATGTATCTTTCAAACAATCTGTGATATCCTGTCCATTTGGAGCTATTGTCCTTTTCCTTTTCAATGAATTCTTGAAAACCCCTGACCTTTGAATCCATATCATCGAGGTAGTACAGAATTATGGCCTCTTGCGTTTTTGGTCTTTTAGGGGAACCAAACTCATAATAACCATGATGACTCAGAATGAGGTGTTTTAGGAGCATGGCTAAATCATTTGGAAAATCTGTAATCTCTACGATCTTATCCTCAATCATCTCAACCCCGATGGTAATATGCCCCAAGAGCCTTCCTTCATCAGTATAATCAAAGGATCCTTCATAGGAAAGTTCATAAATCTTACCGATGTCGTGCAGTATCCCCCCTGTTAAGAGAAGGTCAGCATTTATCCCCTTATAATGTTTTGCTACATCTAAAATAAGCTTTCCAACTGTAAGCGTGTGTTCCAGCAGTCCCCCTATGTAGACATGGTGTAATCCTTTAGCTGCCGGAGCAATCTTAAAAAGTCTTGTAAATCCCTCATCTTCAAAGAAAAGGTCCAATAGCTCTCTCAAGTATATGTTCTTTACTTCTTTGGATATCTCAGTTAACTCTCCGAACATCGTCTCGATATTCCTATCTGTCCTCGGTAAGAAGTCATCGATAAATATCTCTTCTCTAGGACATTTCTCTAAATCAAAGATTACCAGCTGGAGATCGTTTTGATACCTGTTTACCCTTGATTTTACCCTGATAAAATCATCTTTTTCAAATAGGGTAGAGAGATGTTTTGCATTTTCCCAAACCCTTGCCTCTATTTCTCCTGTTTTATCTCCAAGCTTCAGGTTAAGATACGGCTTTCCATTTTTCGATGTCCCCAGGTTTTTCCCTTTCACCAGGAATATGCTGTTGATCTTATCGTTTTCCACTATATTTTCAATAAATATCTTGTTCATTTATATTTCCTCATGGATGGAAAAAGAGATACCTCCAGTCAACTACTATCGGCTAAAGCCGATAGCTTGAGGCACAAAGGCACAGAGTGACAAGGGCACAAAGTCATGTTATCCTCTGCTTTGTGCCTATGTGCCTTTATCTGTTTGCGCCTGAATGGTTATGCCATTTTTACACAATGGATTTTGAAAGTCAAGGGAGGAAGAGTGGAGAAATAAGAGAAAAAGCCTGATGGTAAAAATGCCCCTATGAAGGGGCATTTTTACCATGGAAAGGCAGTAACATCTCTCAGGGTTTCATCCAATCGGTAATAGGAACCAGCCTGTTTTTAGCTGCATCGGGTTTAAATATCTTTAAATATTCAGTTGCCTTATGAAGCTTCGGTGAATAGGAGATCAGACCTGTTACACCACCGGAATCCAGATTCTTTATAGACTCTAGAGAGGTTATGAAAGACTCTGTATCCAGGTTTTTCCCTGCCTTTTTCAAGCCTTCTGTTATAATCATGGCAGTGACCCAGCCCTGCATGTAGTATCTGTTGCGTGGTTTTATATTTGGATAGTATTTCAGGGTTGTATTTCTTACTGTTTTCATTCCGGGGATATCGTCATGCCAGGAACTGAAACTCTGAACCCCAAGGTATGATTCCGAAGCCTTTCCTCCCAATTGAACTATGTCGTCATCACACGTATAGTAATTACCGAAAAAAGTTGTCTCTAAACTAAGTTTTCTCGCATCCCTCAGCATGGCAACCGCTGAATTGAGATCTTCCACAAGTATCACGAAATCTGGCTTGGTCCTCTTTAGACTCATGGCTTGAGTAGAGGCATCAAATGCCCCCAGGGCAAGAACCTCTGTACTTGCCAGCTTAAGACCATATTTTTCAGCGGTACTGGTAGCCGCTCGAAACCCTGTTTTCCCATATTCACTATCAGGGGAGACATAAGATATTTTAGGCTGTTTAACTCCCAAGACTTCTTTTATGTACTTGAACATAAGTGTGATCTGGTCCTCATAGGTTGCGGATGGTATGAAGATGTATCTCCTGTAAGGGATTACCATATCCTCTGCGAGACTTACAGTAAAGGTAGGTATTTTCTCTTTTTCAATATTGCGATACAATGCCTTTGTCTGTCCTGTACCCGATGGGATAAAGACAAACACCTTTTCTTTATAGAGGAGTCTCTTGAAATTTGCCACACATAGAGGGATGCTGTAGCGATCATCCTCAACCACTACTTCAACCTTTCTTCCGTTAATCCCTCCCTTATCATTGATGTGTCTGAAGAAGTTTCTGTACCCTTCCGTCATTTGTCCGAGAATGCTGACTACAGGTCCTGTCATGTCAGTGGAAACGCCTATTTTAATTGCATCATTGGTTATCCCTCTCACTTCCTTTGCATGGACAGGAAGGTCAAATAACATTACAATACTTACAATCAATACTACGAGCGTTAAAACTTTCTTCATAAACTTTATCCCCCTAACTTCTTTTTATTTAGATATTGTCTGATTTCGATATAAACACTATGAGAATTTTGCATTACTCTTAGATGGCTTATGGTGCTATAAAAAAAGAAAACAACTAATATGTAAACGGCCACGACTTATAGTATATTTTGGTTTTGATCCAGCGTCCATATATGCCAGTGGGTTCAAAGATAAGAAAAAGGATTATTGCCAGTCCGAATGCCATTACCTTTACCTCAAAGAACCTGTCTACCAGAACAGGGTAAGAGGTACCAAATACGTCTGCTGCTATTCTTATTCCTTCAGGTAGCATAGTTACAAACATTGCCCCAAAAACAGAACCCAGGATTGACCCCATACCTCCTATGATGATCATGGCAAGGTAGTCTATGGATAGGGTAATGGGAAAATGTTCCGGACTGATATCCGTTATATAATAAGCATATAAACCACCTGCCAGCCCAGCATAGAATGAACTGACAAAGAACGATGTTACCTTATACCGTGCCAGATTTACCCCCATTACCTCAGCCGATATGTCCCTGTCCCTTATGGCTACCCAGGCTCGGCCTACCTTGGTTCTGATAAGATTTCTAGCAAATAGCAGAGCAAGGGCTGTTATGGGTATGATCAGGAAGTAAAATGCCCTATCGTTATCGATTGCATGACCAAAAATCTTTGGCGTTGGGACACCCATACCTGTAGAACCTCTTGTCAGACTTTCCCATTTTATTATTACATACTGAACAATAAAACTGAATGCAATGGTGGTCATTACCAGGTAAAGTCCCTTGAGTCGGAGTGATGGTCCCCCAACTATCAGTCCAGAGATTGCCGTAATCAGAGCCGCAGTCGGTAGTGCAAGCCAAAAAGGAAAGCCTGCATCAGCGGTAAGGATGGCAGTGGAGTATGCCCCGATGGCAATAAATGCCCCATGTCCCAGAGATATTTGACCGGTAAACCCTGTTAATATATTAATGCCCAGCGCACCAATGGTAGCTATTGCTGCCAGGTTTACAACATAAGTTAAATATGGACCTGCCCAGAATGGGAAGAAAATCATAAAGACAATAAATCCTGCCATCCACAACTTTATCCAGACGGTTTGAAATATTGCCATATCTGCCTTATAGCTTGTTTTGAAATCTCCACTCGTCATCTATGAGGTACTCCTTTCTTTTCGTGAATCGTGATTGGTGATTTTTCGTTTTCAACTCTTAGCTTTTTGTTTCTATACACGTTCTATCTCTTCTGTACCGAAAAGACCGTAGGGTCTTATCATCATAATCAGGAGGAGAATTATAAAAGCAGCTACCTCTTTAACACCTCCACCGAATAGGTGATCCAGGTATCCTCCAGCCAGGTTCTCCAGAACCCCTATTATTACTCCTCCAATCATTGCACCTGCGATACTGTCCAATCCTCCCATAACAGCAGCAGGTAAAGCCTTCAATCCTATAAAATAGAGATTTAGATTTAAAAGATTTATATTTGCCAGAAAGATACCGGCTATTGAAGATACCACCGTTGCTATCAACCATGATACAGCCACTACCTTCTTCACACTTATACCCATCAAGAAGGCTATATCCTGATCATCTGCCGTTGCCCTCATGCCGATACCCATTGTAGTGAATTTAAAGAAGGACAAGAATAATATCATAACTATAATAGCCATTATCATTGCCCATAGATGTACATGGGAGACTGCTATGGTACCGAGCATAAGCGGTTCTTCTGAAAAAGGACCTGGAAATACATAGTTTAAAGGTCCCCATATCATTCCTATTATACTTCTAAACACTGTGCCCAAGCCGATTGTTATCATTACTATAGCAAGTATAGGTTCACCTATCATAGGTCTTAATATGATGCGTTCCAGCAAGATACCCAGGATAGCCGAGAAGACGAGGGTAATCAGGAATGCTGGGATATAAGGGATCTTGTAGGTAGTGATAAGGGTAAAACAGAAATATGCCCCAAGCATCATTAACTCACCTATTGCCAGATTGAGTACATCTGTGGCTTTGTAAATGAGGACGAATCCTAAGGCGATTAAGGAATAAACACTTCCTACTGTAATCCCACTTACTACTAATTGAGCCAAAAAATGTAACTGATCACTAAACATCTCTCCTCCTTATGTTTCTTTTCTTTTTAATTATATTTAGTTACACATCATACCCTGTCTCGTGAATTCCCTCAATAATGTCCCTATACATTTCACGAATCGCTGCCCTTCGTACTTTCTGGGTAGCCGTCATTTCATCCTCATCATGATCCAGCTCTTTGGTGAGCAACGTAAACTTTTTGATCTGCCTGTCGTGTGCAAGGGTCTTGTTCACCTTCCTTATCTCCTCTGCAATCAGTCCATATACTTCGGGTCTCATGGAGAGGCTTTTGAATGTAGTATAGGGTATCTTTTGATTCATTGCCCATTTACCCACATACGGGTAGTCTATCTGAATAAGAACAGCCAGATGCTCCTTGCCTTCGCCAACTACTATTGCTTCCATTATAAGTGGACTGAACTTCAGTTTATTCTCTATCTCATCAGGGGCTATCATTTTACCATCGGAAGAGATAAATATATCCTGCCTCCTGCCCAGAACATGGAGATAGCCTTCGTCATCCATATAAACCAGGTCGTTGGTCCTCATCCAGCCATCTCCTTTAGCCTCCTCGGTTGCCTTGGGGTTTTTATAATAACCCTTGAACATAGCTGGAGTTTTGCATATAAATTCCCCTTCCTCGGTTATCCTGTATTCAATACCAGGTAACACCTTACCCGCCGTTCCAATCTTAAATCCCCTTCCCTGATGGGTAGTGGCGATACCGATCTCAGTCATTCCGTATAGTTCTCTCAGCTTGATACCGATGGAATAAAAGAATCTGTTCATCTCCGGAGCAACGGCGGCACCTCCAGTATACATTATTCGGGTTCTCAAAAACCCCAGATGATCCTGAAGCGCCCTGAAACATAGTAGATATGCAAGGAAATTCAAAATCCTCCAGTAAAAAGGTATTTTTTCTCCTTTTTCATCAAAGGCGCATATCCTATGACCGATGGGCATTGCAATCTTATAACACAACCTTTTTATCCAGGTTGCATCCTGCATCTTTATCTGTATGGCAGAGGAGAGTTTTTCATATATCCGGGGAACTGCTAAGAAAAAGGTGGGTGATATTTCCCTGATATTCTGCTCTACTGTTGAGGTATCCTCGGCGAAGTTTACTGTACATCCTATATGAACAGGTATGATTACAGACATAATCCTTTCTATGGCATGATTCAAGGGAAGAAAGGAAAGGACAGTATCGCTTCCATATACTGGATTTGCCTGGGTTAACCCTGATATCAGATGTTTAATGGTTCTATGTGTGTACATCACTCCTTTGGGTTTTCCGGTTGTGCCCGAGGTATAGAGCATCATATTGACATCATCAGTCTCGATTTCATCCATGCGTTTTTGTAACAAGGAAGGATCTTTTCTGTCCAGCTCTTTGCCCATATCTACTAAATCATAAAAGTTGATGATAAAAGGATCATTATAGTTCCGAAGCCCTTTCGGGTCCATCACAATGCATTTCAAAAGATGAGGTTGTCGATCCCTAAATTCCAGGACTTTATCTGTCTGTTCCTGGTCCTCTGCAACGATGAACTTGGCCTGGCAGTTGTCTACAATATATCTGACGCCTTCAGCATAGTCGACCGAATAAATTCCTACTGTAACACCTCCAACTGACTGTATAGCTATATCAGCATAAACCCATTCTTTACAGCTCTCGCCAATAACACATACATTGTCTCCTTTTTCAAGACCAAGGCTTACTAGTCCTAGGGCAAAGTTTCTGACATTTTCTCCATATTCTTTCCATGTTATCTCCTGCCAGATACCAAATTCCTTTTCCCTTAGTGCAACCCTTTTATCTCCGTACTTTTTTACCTGCTCAAAAAACTTATGAGGAAAGGTATCCTTTATCATAGAAGTTCCTCCTTTTAATATTCTTCAACCCGTCTGCCGACTACTAAATCTTCTGAGCCCAGATAGGCTTTAATTACCTCGGGATCTTGCTGTATCTCACTGGCAGTGCCTTCAGCTATCTTCTCTCCGAAATCTATAGCAGCCACCCTGTGGGAAATATCCATTACTACACCCATGTCATGTTCAACAATGACACAGGTTATTCCCAGTTCTTCATTTATATCCAGGATAAACCTTGCAATGTCTTCGGTCTCTTCCAGATTCATCCCTGAGACTGGCTCATCCAGCAGGATAATCTTAGGGTCCATTGCCAGTGCCCTTGCCAGTTCTACCCGTTTCTGGGTTCCAAAGGGCAGGTTTCTGACCACCTGCTTTCTAACTGCTTCCATTTCAAGGAAATCTATTATCCATTCTGCCCTTTTTCTATGTTCGATTTCCAGATGCTGTGCCTTTCCCAAATAAATCCCCCCTGCTATGACACCGCAATTCATGATATGGTGCCTGCCCAGCATAAGATTATCAAGGACAGTCATGTTTTTAAAGAGTTCCACATTCTGAAATGTCCTGGCAATCCCTAACCCCGCGACATTGTGGGGTTTGAGTTTCAGGATATTATGGCCTTCAAAGGTAATCTCTCCCCTTTGGGGCGTATAAACCCTGCTTATGCAATTGAAGATCGTTGTCTTCCCTGCACCATTAGGGCCTATAATAGAGAATATTTCCCCCTTTTTAATCCCGAAGCTCACATTATCCAGTGCCACTATCCCCCCAAACCTCATAGACAAGTCTCTTATCTCTAACTGATATTCATTTGACTGCTGATGCATAACCAACTCCTTTTTAACCTGTAATGTCCTTTTCTAAAACTTAATTTCCATTAACTCAACCACCTTTTCCTTCTCTTATAATGCTTTACCTCCTTGTAGCTCTTCTTTTGAGCATCCTCAGTCAGACCCAGGTAAAATGTCTTTACGTCTTCATTTTCTATTAATTTCTCGCTTTTGTCATCCATTACAATCTTGCCATTTTCCATAATGTACCCATAACTTGCGTGAAGAAGGGCGACATTTGCATTCTGCTCCACAAGGAGTATACCCGTCCCCTCTTCCTGGTTAATACGCATAATAACGTTAAATATCTCTTTAACAACCAGTGGAGCCAACCCGAGAGATGGTTCATCCAGCATCATAAGTTTAGGCTTTGACATCATGCCCCTGCCAATAGCTAACATCTGCTGTTCCCCTCCACTGAGATAACCAGCCAGTTGGTTTTTTCTCTCTTTCAGGAGTGGGAATAAGTCCATCACGAAATCATAGTCTCTGGTTACTCTATTTTTGTCTTTACGGGTAAAGGCGCCTACTCTAATGTTCTCATCAACCGTAAGATCATCGAATACCCTTCTACCCTCAGGAACCTGGCATACTCCCATTCTCACCACTTCTTCAGGACTTTTTTCATTTAATCTTACCCCGTTGAATTCTATAGACCCATCCTCTATTTCTCCATCCTGAGATTTTAATATCCCCGATATTGCTTTAAGGGTAGTACTTTTACCGGCACCGTTAGACCCTAAGAGGGCAATGATAGCCTTGTCCGGGACTTCAAAAGAAATGCCCCTTACAGCTGCGATGACATCATTGTACACAACCTCAACATTGTTTAAGGTCAACATAAGATTTTAATTCCTCCTTCTATCTATTTATAAAATCTTCTTTTCTCCCTTTAAAAGGAGACTATATAACCACATCTATTGAAATTTCGTCTGCCTGTAAAAAAACTTATAAAAGATAAAAGTATTGCAGTGCTTGTTAAAGCTAAAAAGGATAGTCTCTCAAAGCCCTCAAATCTATTAAGTTCAGAGCAGCTTCTTCAAAAATACTGGAGATAGGGTGATTGGGCAGTAGACAGGATGTTAAGTGTATAAAAACAAGATCAGCGCTCAGTTGAAGAGGTCTACCCCATCTTTTTAATTTTGACTAGGTAACAAGACAACAGCGCAACAGGATTATTTGGCTTTTAAAAAATAGAATTATTTAACTAGTATAAAACGTGTAACATGTCAAGAAGAATTTTAATCCCTAAAAAGAACCTTTTTTAAACCTTCCTTCTATCATCCACCAATGGGGCATCCTCAGGGATTATTCCTTTTTTAACCAATTCAAGCTGGGGGGTTACGCGAATGGCAACTTTTAAATCATTTACTAATCTTTCCGTTATGCCTTCTAAGTTAACTGCCTTTTTGTATTCAATCTTTATAGTAAGTTCATCGCGGAGCTTTGGCCTTTCTACAATTATTTGGTATTTACCCAATTCTGGATAATTATCGAGGACGTTGTCTATCTGTCTGGGAGAAATAAACATTCCCTTTATTCTTGGTATATCTCCCACACGACCCAATATTCGTTTGATCCTAGGTGTAGTTCTCCCACAGGAACATGGCTCCAGATTTAAACCTTCAGTAATATCCCCTGTCCTATAGCGGATAATAGGCATAGCCTTCCTGTTAAAATCGCATCCGCATATCTCCCCACTTTCTCCCCAAGCTACAGGCTGTCCTGTATGAGGGTCCAATATCTCCACAAGGACATCTGGATCAAGGTGCATACCACCGCTTTCTGAGCATTCAGCGGCAACTATCCCCAGGTCTGCTGTACCATACAGTTCCCGGACGTTTGCCCCAAATGCTTCTCCTAATGCCTTTTTGCCAGCCTCTGTCCTTACCTCACCAAAAACTTGGACTAGTCTGATAGAAAGGTCTTTATCCGGGGCAATCCCCATTTCAATTGCTGTATCTGCTAATTGCTGACAGAATGTAGGAAACCCAAAGATTAAAGAGCATTTGGTCAGTTTCATCACTTCTATGTGAGTCCTTGTCATGCCAACTCCACCAGGGAGTACTGCGCAACCAACCATCTTCATACCATCACCCAAGAGCATGCCAGCAATTACCCAATTATAATTGACCGTACAGTCTACTATGTCATCTTTGCGTGCACCCATAGTGAAGAGTGCCCGCGCTACGACCTCTATTACATAACCCCATTCTTTCCATGTAAATGGATAGATGATCGGTCCAGGAGCATAAAAGAGCTGGCTGAGTTCCTTTGGCTCGACTGCCAATAGCCCCCCAAAGGGCTGATTTCGAGCCTGAATTTCAATTAGTTGGGGCTTTGATATGAAAGGTATACCCTTTTGATAGTCTTCAAAGGACTTAATATCTTCTGGTTTCACTCCAGCCTCATTAAAACTCTTCTTGTAATAAGGAGAATTTTTATATGCGTATTTTAACTGTTTTTTTAATCTTCCTAATTGATGTTCTCTTAATCTTTCTTGAGGCATGGTTTCCAGTTCTTTGCTCCAGTATTCATACTCATTTGCCATCGAAATTCTCCTTCCGAATGCATGCTAATCAATTGAAATTAAAAGGCTATTAATAATTGCTGCGATTGTTCAAAGAATGACCTCTTTTCTTAAATCCATAACCTTCTTTGCATCATCAGGTATAGTACCCCTGGACACAAATTCAACCTTATTTACCCTAAGACGGCATATATTCTGGAAACTCTTCATAAAAGTGTCAGCTAATTTCTCCTTATCAACACCCTCGTCTGTAAGCTCAAATTTAGCGGTTATGAAGTCCCTCATTTCATGGTGACTGATCAATATCTGGAATTTTGAAACCCCAGATAACCTCGAAACTACATCCTCTGCCTCTAAAGGATGGATAAACATACCCCGTGTCTTTACCGCCTCTCCTACCCTTCCGACAACCTTTACAATACGGGTAGATGTCCTCCCGCAGGGACATGGTTCATCTGTACAATAGGCAAGATCGCCGCTTCCAAAACGAATCCTCGGCAAGACATCATTGAAAAGAGTGGTAACAATTATCTCGCCTACTTCACCACAAGGGAGCTGTTTCCCGGTCAACGGGTCAACTATCTCGACGATAAAGTCTTCCTCTATATGCATGCCAGACTTCTGGTCACATTCACATGCAGGCAACCCCACAGGCAGGAAAGCATAGAGCTCTCTGGTATCTATATTGTAATCCTTCTCCAGACTCTTTCTTACCGGAGAGGTTCCAAGGGCAAGTGCCTTTTTCAGGGCAAAATCACGTTTGAAATCGTACCCCATTTTCTCTGCCTCTTGTATTATATTCATAAGAAAAAGGGGAAATCCGACAAAGTAACTGGCCTCCAAATCATGAATGATCTGAACCTGTAAACTGGTGTTCCCTATCCCGGTTGGAACTACTGTTGCTCCCATAGCAGTTATGAGATCATCCAGTAACAGCCCGGCAGCAACAAGATGATAAGACAGAGCATTTATAACTATATCATCCTTTCTTATTCCTATCTTCCAGACGACCTTTAGTGCATGCTCGATATCCGTATCAGCAAGGGTTTCATATTGGGGGCCGGGATGGATAAAGATTCTCTTGAGTTCCCTGGGATGCACAGTCAAGAAACCACCAAAAGGAGGAGCTTCCCGTTGCATCTTTATAAACTGGTCTCTTGTCACTATAGGAATTTTCTCTAAGTCCTTGATACTCTTTATCTTAGAGGGATCAGCTCCGGCTTCATCAAATCTTTTCTTCATTGCCGGTGCATTCTTATAGGCATGTATAGCCACTTCTCTAAACTTATCTACAAGATACCTTTCTCTATCTTCAACTGGCATCCATTCCCTTTGATCACTAAATTCATTCACATTCTTTCCTCCTTGGTTGTATAAAGACCGAGATGGGAGACTTCTTTACCTCAAAGATACAGGCTAAAAAAGCGTTTTATCCAGTTTCAATTCTTATTGATTAATTGTTACTTGTACTATGAGGTTATCTGTGTTTATATTATATATACTTCCCAGTCAAGGAAAAAGTTGCAAGGGTTTCCTAAGTAAGTCTGATCTATAAGTTAACCAGTTACAACGAGGGAATAAGAATATTCATGTGCTTGGGAATATTGAGGTTGTTTAATTAAAAGTACATATAAAAAAACCAGGAAATAAACTGTGGAATTTGGGCGACATTTTTGTTTATTTTCAACCTTGACTTCCTTTTCCTAATAATATAAATAAGTGCTAGTTAAGTCAATAGATTATAAGGTATAAGAGGATTTTATGCCTTTTTTCCCCTTCTCTCATAAAAATGCGTGGAGTCTTAAGACCAAATTCTATCTTATCTCCGGTTTTTTGATCCTAATGGTTATCATTATGATGGCTTTTTCCATTTATAGAGAATACCGTTTGACAAAGGAGAACCTAGAACGGGGAAAGAAAGATCTGGTAGAAGTGTTTGCGGTTTCTATTTCTGATGCCGTAATGAATGAGAAACCAGAGATGGGGAAGAAGGGTGGGGGAGTGTTAGATAAACATATTGGACAGATGATTAACAAAAACTTAAACATAGGATATGTTGTTATTGCCGATGCCTCTGGCCAGATAATAAGAGACCGTTATAAGGAAGGTTTCGAGAGATACAGAGAGATTCCTCTGGGGCAAACTACTTTGCAAGATACTCTCCCCAATAAGACACTCATTCGAAGATATAAAGCTGACCAGGAAATGTTGGAAATTTCCACACCTCTTATCTATGGATATAAGAAAGTGGGTTATTTAAGAGTTGGATTTTATTTACAGAGTCTGCAAAGCAAGACGCTCAAGCGATATTTAGTTAAACCTTATAATGAGATGATTTTTTTATCGGCAGTGCTGATAGCTCTCACTTTTATTATCGTTTATGTCTTAACCCTAAAGATTATAAGACCTGTTCTAAAATTAACGGACGACCTGAGAGAGGTAAGCAGAGGGAATTTATCGATTCGGTCTTCTATCAGCCATAAGGATGAAATAGGGTTTCTGAGTCAGGCTTTTAACACCATGATGGATAACCTCAATCAGGCCAGAAGGGAACTTAGACGTACCCATGCTAACATGATTCAGACTGAGAAAATGGCAGCGATGGGGAAGCTGGCGGCGGGTTTAGCCCATGAAATCAATAATCCCTTAGGGGGTGTTCTAACCTGTCTTGAAACTCTCAGACAAAACTCGCAGGATGAGGAGTTAAGGGTCAAATATTTTAACCTGATCCAAACAGGTCTGGAACGAATACGGAGGACAGTTAAACAGCTCTTAAATTTTGGCAAGCAAAGGAATTTTCAGCCCGAACCAACTGATATTAATATGTTGATGAACCGGACGTTGGAGATGACCTCCCATCACTTCTCTTCAAATCGTATTACTGTCCTGAAAGAGTTTGATGAAGATATTCCAAAGATATTGGCAGATCCTCATCAGTTAATTCAGGTTTTTGTGAATCTTATATTGAATGCCATCCAAGCTATGCCAGAAGGGGGAGACCTTTGGATCGAGACTCGTCAGGAGGATAAAAATGTTAGTGTAATAATAAGGGATAGGGGGTGCGGGATCCCAAAGGAAAACCTGGATAGGATTTTCGATCCTTTTTTCAGTACAAAAGAACACGAACAGGGAACCGGGCTTGGTCTTTCTGTCAGTTACGCAATTATTCAGGACCATGCCGGAGAAATCGAGGTTGAAAGTAAAGAAGGCTTTGGAAGTCAATTCATGATACTTTTGCCTGTCAATCATCGGGAGGATAAGAAGACCCATAAATCGTTTTTAAAGGGGCTACAGCATGGAGAGAGGTAAGGTTTTGCTTATAGATGATGAACCTATCTTACTTGTGACAGTATCCGATGCTTTAGCCAAAGCCGGATACACGGTGGAGGTCTCTGAAAATGGCCGAAAAGGGCTTATGATGTTCCAAGAGGGTTCCTTTGATATGGTGCTGTTAGACATGGTCATGCCTGATATGTCCGGCATGGATATACTTAGAGACATTAAGAGCCTGTCTCCCCAGACGATTGTGGTTATGATTACAGCGCATGGCACAATTGAAAAGGCTGTGGAAGCAATGAAATTGGGTGCCCACGATTTTATTGCCAAGCCTTTCTCTCTCGATGAACTGATTTTGAAGCTCCAAAATATCAGTTCTTTTCAGTGCTTAAAAGAGGAGAATATCTATCTCCGCCAGCAACTGGAGAAGAAATACCACTTTGGCAACCTTGTAGGCAAATCCGATAAAATGCAGGAGATCTACGAACGTATTCAGATAGTATCGGAAACGGATGCCACTGTTCTGATTCAGGGTGAAAGTGGTACAGGGAAAGAGCTGGTTGCTAACGCTATTCATTATAATAGCCGTCGTAAAAATGGCCCTTTCATTAAAGTGAGCTGTGCTGCCCTATCGGAGACAATTCTCGAGTCAGAGCTCTTTGGTCATGAAAGGGGAGCATTTAGTGGTGCCGTACAAAGGAAACCTGGTCGATTTGAACTGGCAGATCAGGGGACACTTTTTCTAGATGAGATTGGCGACATATCACCTACCGTCCAGGTCAAACTCCTCCGTGTTCTCCAGGAGAGAGAATTTGAGAGGGTGGGTGGTTCCAAGACTATTCATGTGGATGTAAGGGTAATCAGTGCCACAAAATACGACATGGATGAAATAAAGACCAAACGTCTTAGGGAGGATTTGTACTATCGTTTAAACACAATTAGAATCCAGCTTCCGCTCTTACGTGAACGCAGAGAAGATATTCCCCTTCTGGCTAAATATTTCTTTAATGAGTTTAGAGGAAGGACTTCCAAAAGCATAGTTGGATTTACGGAAGGGGCATTGGACCTATTGGAACAATACGAATGGCCTGGCAATATCAGAGAGCTGAAAAATGTCGTGGAGAGGGCAGTGGCCTTTTGCCGCACAGAGAAGATCCAAATTGCGGATCTTCCCCAGGAAATACGAGAGATTCGCTTGAAAAAGAAGCTTATCCAGCACGAGATTGAAACCCTAGATGATGTATTAAAGGCTGTAGAAAAAGAATATCTCCAAAAAATCCTTCGAGTAACGCAGGGGCGGAAGGCTAAAGCTGCTGAGCTTCTGGGTATAAACCGCAAGACCCTGTGGGAAAAAATTAAAGAACACCAACTGTCTGACAAGTCTCCTTCATAGCTACCAAGACATCTTCTTTCTAAAGACGCTTCGTTACTTTTTCGTAACATGGTTTGGATTTGAAATAACTTCTTCAAAAGCAAAGGAAAATTCTATTTTTAAAGAAAACCACTCATTTAAAAATGTTACATTTTTTTCTCCTTTGGGCTATCCGTTTACGGGTTTACTATTTTCCAGAAGATAGCCTTACGTGAATATACTCAGCTTTTCAATAGTTCCTAACTATATTATTAAGGATATTTAATACTGCGATCTGATTCCAAATCATAGTCAGTGAATTTTTCATGGCATGTTTTTTGCTACTCTTTTTAGTTAGGAATATAATATTCTAGAGAGTAATGAGTATTGCCTCGATGGTTCGGATTCTTATAGATGAAGAAAAGTGTAATTGTTGTGGGTTATGCGTGGACGTTTGCCCCAATGAGATACTGATTAAAAGAAAGTATGGTTGTGCTCCCCTGATAACTGGGGGGGAATGCTTCGGATGTGAGAACTGTATAGTAGTATGTGAGACAGGGGCATTGAGCATTATTGGGGAGAGTGGTGAATTTTCAAGGGATGTAGAGCAGGAATATTGAAATTCCAAGGCTATGTTTGGGTAAAGGCAGGTATTCTGTGTACAAAGATGCTAGTTGCTATGTCACTAGATGTGCTAATGTTTATGAATAAGGAAATAAGGAGGTATTCATATGGCAGATTATTACATTAATATCTTTTTGGATAATGAAAAATTCAAGAAGATTGAAAATGCTGGGTTAGCAGATCAGGTTAAGGAGATAAGTGGTAAAAAGGTGATTCAGGTAGGTATTACCCAGAAGGAGCATAAGAAAATTTGTAAGGGTTTCCCAAACATGACAACAGACTCTTCCAATGCTTGTGTGCTTCCAGAAGAGGCAGAAAATACCCTTATGGGTTTTATAGTGAATATGAAGACTCTGGATGTTATGAAGGCTGCTATAATGAAGCTTTATAATCCTCTTGCAGGCAAGGAAATCCGTTCAAAATTACATTAAGATTTTTTTAGGGCGAACATAACAGGGTTTTTGGGTCAAACAGCCTCTGATAGTATCATTCATGGGTTGCGAGAAAGTAATTAATTCCAATTCAAACCTCTTAGAAAAAACTGTTGACTTTTTTAAGGTGCAGTGGTATTTTGCAAAAGTTTGTGAATGAGTATTCATTCAATATTTTCCCCGGTTAGAACAGGGTGCACTTAGTAACCATGCTAAATAATAGGATATTTAGATGAATAGGCTTTCCCCTGAACAGGAGGAAAGGAAAAAGGCTGTCTTCGATGGGATGTCGGCCAGGAATAAGAAGAAAATCCTGGCCAGAGGATACGGCAGATGGGATCCTTTTTTAGACCCAAAGGACCCAATCGATATGAGGGTAAGCCAAGGAAGACATGCGGCATGGGAACTTGCAAAGAACTTTCTTCAAACATGCAGTCACGAAGATTACAGTAATGAATATGGCCAAGGGGTATGGGAAATCTGTACAGGAATTATTAGCGGTAAAGACCGATACAGAGCGATGTACGAGTTTTCCTGTTGGTATCAACGCCTCTTGAAGAATGGTAAGCTATGAGTGAAGAGTTACTCTTAGAAGGTTATGTGAAAGATCTCAGGCATAGGTTAATTGAGAACCCGGGTTGTGCGCTTACCCATTACAACTTAGGGATCGCGCTTATAAAGCAGCATAAATGGGATGAAGCAATATCCGAATTTGAAGAGGCTATAGATGAAAGCCCTAGCATGGTAGAGGCATACATCAACTTGAGTGGGATATATTTCCAAAAGGGAGAAATTGAGAAGGGTATCGATACCTGTAAGAAGGTTATAGAGTTAAGGTCTGATTTTGCCATTCCTTATGGTAACCTGGGATTCGCCTATTTGCAGAAAGGGGAAGTAGAAAAGGCAATTGATATGCTCCAGGTGGCAGTTAAAAAAGACCCAAAATTTGTTCAGGCTCTGAGTACCCTTGGAAGTGCCTATCTCAGGCAGGGAAACATTGAAGAAAGTATTAAGTGTAGTAAGAAGGCTATCGATATTGCCCCTAACTTTGCAGTCGCACATAATAACCTGGCCATTGCCTACTTCGAAAAAGGGGAATTCAAAAAGGCAGAGGAACATTACAATAAGGCGGCAGAGTTTGGTTTTGATGTACACCCGGATCTCTTGAAAGAATTGAAAGCGTATCGTTCTTTATAAACTATAATAATGGCAGGATAACTTGATATGGTTCTAACTAATTAAATTAGATAGTGTTATCCCTTGCCTTGATCAGAGGGTTTGAATACAATTACCAATGTTCTTTGGGAGGGGGTGAGTAGATACAAAATCCATATTAATTGAAGGTAGTTTAAATTTAAACTTAGGAATGGAGGTATTTTGATGGCAAAACATAAAACTCCTATGCTCGATGAGCTAGAGAAGGGAAGGTGGCCAAGTTTTGTCTCTGATATTAAGCAGGAGGCAGAGAATAGGGGAAAGACCAGTGTTGAATTACATGCCCCAAAGGAGGCTTGTGATGATCTACTAGGTCTTCTTGAACTTACTTACAAAGACAAGGTAGTCCACTGGAAACACGGTGGAATTGTTGGCGTTTTTGGATACGGCGGTGGTGTAATAGGCAGATATTGCGACCAGCCTGACCAATTCCCCGGGGTGAGAGATTTTCATACAATGCGTGTCAACCAACCTTCAAGTAAGTTTTATTCCACTGAATTTTTGAGGCAACTTTGTGATTTATGGGAGAGACGCGGTAGTGGTCTTACCAACATGCACGGTTCTACAGGTGATATAATATTGCTTGGGACTACAACACCGCAGTTGGAAGAGATCTTTTGGGAGCTTACCCATGACCTTAATCAGGACCTTGGTGGTTCGGGTTCCAACCTTAGAACTCCGTCGGACTGTATAGGGATGGCTCGCTGTGAATATGCCTGCTACGATACTATGGCTTTGTGTTACGACCTGACTATGGAGTATCAAGACGAGCTGCACAGGCCTGCATTTCCGTATAAATTCAAATTTAAGTTTGATGGCTGCCCCAATGGTTGCGTGGCATCTATAGCAAGAGCTGACATGTCGGTTATAGGAACATGGCGGGATGACATCCGTATCGATCAGGGGGCTGTGAGGGAATATGTTGGCGGTGAGTTTAAACCTAATGCAGGTGCCCATTCAGGACGCGACTGGGGAACCTTCGATATCCAAAAAGAGGTGATAGGTCTCTGCCCAACCCAGTGTATGGAGTGGGATGGAAAGAAACTTAAGATCGATAATAAAGAATGCACCCGCTGTATGCATTGTATCAATGTAATGCCCAGGGCACTGAGAATTGGCCAGGATACAGGAGCATCTATACTCTTTGGCGCAAAAGCCCCGATCCTGGAGGGTGCCCAGATGTCCACTTTGACTGTCCCATTCATGAAGATAGAAGAACCATATGATGAGCTAAAAGATCTGATCGAGAAGGTTTGGGACTTTTGGTCTGAAGAGGGTAAAAACAGAGAGCGTCTTGGTGAGATGATCCAGAGAGTTGGTTTCCAGAAGTTTTTAGAGGTATTAGAAATTGAGCCAGACCCTCGAATGATCCAGGAACCAAGATCGAACCCTTACATCTTCTGGAAGGAAGAGGATGTTCCAGGGGGATGGGACAGGGATATTAAAGAATTCAGGAAAAAACACCAGAGATAGGAGGTTATGTGAATGGGCTACGATCCAAAAGATCCGTTGAAGGATAGAATAACCGATATAGGTCCACGAAATTATGAAGAGTTTTTGCCACCTGTCATTAAGGAAAATTATGGTAAATGGTTGTACCATGATATTCTTGAACCGGGTGTGCTTATGCATGTCTCTGAAACAGGTGCAAAGGTTTACACGGTGAGGGTAGGTGGCTGCCGGCTTATGAGTGTAACGCATATCCGTGAGATATGCGAGATTGCTGATAAACACTGTGGCGGGTATCTAAGGTTCACTACCCGCAACAACATCGAGTTTATGGTAGATGATGAATCAAAATTGAAACCGCTTATGGAGGATCTTGAAAAGAGAGAATTTGCAGGTGGATCAAAGAAGTTTCCAAGGGGTGGGACTGGTGCTGGCCTTACCAACGTAGTTCATACCCAGGGGTGGATTCACTGCCATACTCCGGCAATAGATGCATCAGGTGTTGTAAAGTGCGTGATGGACGAGTTATATGATGATTTTCAGAACATGAGGTTTCCCGCACAGGTTCGCATTTCCCTTGCATGCTGCCTAAATATGTGCGGTGCGGTCCACTGCTCTGACATTGCTATTCTCGGTATCCATCGTAAACCCCCTATGCTGGACCATGAGCATCTGGACAATATGTGTGAGATTCCCTTAGCTATCGCAGCATGTCCCACCGGAGCTATCAAGCCTGCTACAGTGGATGGGAAAAAGACCGTTGCTGTTAAAAACGAGAGATGCATGTTTTGTGGTAATTGCTATACCATGTGCCCAAGTATGCCGTTGGCTGATGAAGAGGGAAGTGGCGTTGCCCTGCTGGTGGGCGGTAAGATATCTAACAGGATAAGTGAACCTAAGTTTTCCAAGGTTGTGGTTCCTTTCCTCCCCAATGAACCCCCACGTTGGGACTCAACAGTAGAGGCGATCAAAAAAATCCTGTACGCCTATGTGGAAGACGCAAATAAATATGAGCGCCTTGGTGATTGGGCTGAGAGGATTGGCTGGGAGAGGTTCTTTGAGAAGACGGGTTTGCCTTTTACAGAGCATCTTATTGACGATTACCGCTTTGCGTATACGACATGGCGACAGAGCACACAATTTAAATTTTAGAGAAAAGGGGTGCTAAATGGGTATCGAAGAGGATAAAAAACTTATACTCGATACATTAAAGGGCAAGACAGGCAAGACAAAGTTCTATTTGAAAGACTTCAATGCTATGTTTCCAGACTGGAAGCCAAGAGACGTAAAGAAGCTTGTAAACTCAATGGTTACTGAGGGGCTCCTTGAGTACTGGTCAAGTGGTAGCACTACACTCATCGGACTCAAGGGTGCCGGCAAGCAACACGGCGCTGAGGATGAGGAGTAGAAAAAGTAAAGAGATGGCAGTAAACTGTTCGAGGGTAGCCTTCTCTGCCCTTCGAGGAAACTCAGGCAAGACTCTCCTCACAGTAGGGGCAGCAGCCTGTCTTCGCAGGGCAGGGCAGGCGTTTTCTCCTTTTAAAAAAGGCCCTGATTATATAGATGCAGCCTGGCTTTCTCTGGCATCTGGTCTGCCCTGTTACAATCTGGATACATTCTTGATGGGAAGAGAGGGTCTCTTTTCTTCCTTTGCAATCCATACTAACCAAACCCATGGTGCCCTGGTGGAGGGCAATAGAGGCCTTTTCGATGGTATGGATCCACAGGGGAGTTACAGCACCGCCGAGCTTGCAAAAATGCTTCAGATTCCAGTTGTTCTGGTAGTCGATTGTAGTATGGCAACACGTACTGTTGCCGCCATGATATTTGGCTGTCAACATTTTGATCCTGAAGTTTCTATAAAAGGAGTTGTCCTGAATCGGATTTCAGGGAACCGTCACGAATCCATTGTGCGTACTGCAATAGAAGAGAAATGTGGGATTCCTGTATTAGGGGCTGTTCCCAAAATGAAGGGTGGGGTTTTTCCAGAAAGGCATATGGGATTAGTTCCGCCCCAGGAACACCCGGATGCCAGAAAAGCTGTAGATGAAGCTGCCAGAATTGTTGAACGGTATATAGATGTGGAGAGGATATGGAAGATTGCAGTCGATGCCCCTTTTTTGAGTTATGATGATCCCAGTAAAGATGGGAAAGAAAAAGCATTGCCCCTAAATTCATCAAAAATGCCGCGGATTGGGGTAATTAGGGATTCAGCTTTCTGGTTCTACTATCCTGATAACCTGGAAGCTCTGGAAAAGCTTGGAGCGAAAATAGTGGAGTGCAGTGCCCTTGTTCAGGATGAACTCCCTCCCATAGATGCTCTCTACATAGGGGGAGGCTTTCCTGAAACCCATGCTGAAAAGTTAGCATCCAATCGGAATTTTAAAAGATCTCTGCGTGAGGCTGTAGAAAGAGGCCTTCCCGTTTATGCTGAGTGTGGAGGGCTGATGTATTTGGGGGAACAACTGATCGTTGAAAAGAAGACATTTCCAATGGTGGGAGTTTTTCCTCTGACCTTTGTTTTACAAGAAAAACCTGAGGGTCATGGGTACACTATCATGGAGGTAGATCAGCCCAATCCTTATTTCGGGGTAGGAGAGACCTTGTGTGGTCATGAATTTCACTATTCGAAAATCCTCGACTGGGGAAAAGATCAACTTACACCGGCATTTAGGGTCAAGCGAGGATATGGTATTGACGGGAGAAGGGATGGCCTCTGCTATAAGAATGTCCTGGCTACCTACTCTCATTTGCATGCTTTAGGAACAGATAAGTGGGCTAGAAGTCTATTTGATAATGCCGCTTGTTATAGCCGGAAACATGCTAAAAATAGAGAAGATGCGTCTTTATGTGGAAGATGCTTCCCCGTTGCTCTCAATTTCTAGGAAGAGAGATATTGGTTGAAAAATGGAAGATGTACGAGTTGCTGCGGTGATGATGTGTTCAGTTGTGGGGAAAACGTCTGATAACCTTTCGCGAATTGAATCGTTTGTCAGAGAGGCTGCTGATAAAGGGGTTGATATAATCTGTTTCCCTGAAGCGAGCATAACCGGTTACAGTGTCCATGAAATAATCAGCTCCTACGCTGAGCCGATTCCCGGTCCCAGCAGTGATGCCCTGGTTAGCATCTCCAGAGCTACTGGCTTAACAATATTGAGTGGTCTGATAGAAAGAGGGGATGGAGATAGCCTATTTATCAGTCATATTGTGACCTCACCCCATGGACTTGGTAGCGTCTACAGGAAACTCCACCTTGCTCCCAATGAGGGGAACATATACAGTCATGGTAATGAATTTTCCACTTATCGACATCCCAAAATGATCTTTGGCATTGAACTCTGTTATGACACGCATTTCCCTGAATTAACCACTATCCTCGCGTTGAGAGGGGTGGAGGTTCTCTTTCTGCCTTATGCCTCTCCACGAGAGACATCTGTGGAAAAGGGGGAACGATGGTTGCGATATCTGTCTGCACGTGCTTATGATAACAGCATTTTTGTGGTGGCATGTAATCAGGTAGGCAACTATGATGAAGGCGGATCGTTTCCCGGAGTGGCTCTGGTATTTGACCCAAAAGGTAATATAATAGTAGATGCCTATGGCGATGAGGAGAAGATTGTCATAGCTGATTTGAGGGTAAGTGATCTGATACAGGTACGAAAGAGTAAAATGGGTTTCTTTTTGAGCCGTCGTCGTCCCGAGATATATGGTGAACTTTCGATTTCACAAATTGACCCTACAATTCTAAATTCAGATCCATTAGATTTTAATTGACTTTTATATAACGACCAAAAAATAACAAAAGGAGGTAAGAAGTATGCCACAAATTGAAATTGGAGGCCAGACCTACGAAGTTGATGAAGATGGTTTCCTTCAGGAACTTGATAAATGGAGTAAGGAATTTGCGCAGGGTTACGCCGCCATGGAAGGTATTGAAGGAGAACTTACTGAAGACCATTGGAAGCTTATCAATTATATAAGGGATTACTATGCCCAGTATGGTATTGCCCCAATGATCAGAAAGCTCTGCAAGGACTGTGATTTTAAACTGAAGTACATATATGAACTGTTTCCATCAGGACCGGCAAAAGGGGCATGCAAACTGGCAGGACTATCTAAGCCTACCGGCTGTGTGTAAATAATTTAGTTCACTATTATTCATGAAGGGTTGAGGGAGGAGGCTCCAGATGGACCTCGTCAATATCAAGCATGAAGGTGGGCTCTGTTTTTCGGTCAATGTACGTAATCATCGATTTCTGGTGGACATGGCAAAAGATGAAGGTGGGGCTGATAAAGGTCCTTCACCAGCGGAATTATTGGTTGCTGCCCTAGGATCATGCGTTGGTGCTCACATTGCCACGTATTGCCAGACAGCCGATATTCCCCATAAGGGGATGGAATTAGACTTAACCTTTCAAGCTGTCAAAGAAGGAAACAAGTTAAGGATTTCAAGTATTGTGGGGGATATATCTCTCCCAAAAGATCCTGGTCCCCGTTCTAAAGCAGTCTTAAGGGCTGGGAAAAACTGTATTATCAGAAATACATTGGCACAAGGGCCTGAAATTGATCTGGAGTTGTAACCTTTAACCCTTTGTGGGTGAATATTTTAATGTTGGAAAACTTTTTAAGACAAAAGAAGGCCACTATTCTGAAAAGGTGGTTTGACATGATACTGGAGACTTATCCCCCTGATACTTCAAGGTTTTTGAAGCACGAAAAGAATCAGTTTGCTAATCCGGTGGGAAATACGATATTATTGGAGATAGAGGATATATATGAAGAGCTTCTCCGTGGTAGAGACTCTGAAAAACTCTCTGACTTTCTCGACAGGATTATCAAAATAAGGGCTATTCAGGATTTTTCTCCTGCCCAGGCCGTGGCGTTTGTCTTTCATTTAAAGAGTGCGATAAGAGAGGAATTGGGAGGTGAAATTTGCGGAGATCACCTTTTTGAGGAGTTATTGGAATTCGAGCTCCGAATAGATAAACTCGCCCTTCTCGCCTTCAACACATATATGAAATGCAGGGAGAAGGTTTACCAAATCAGAGTAAACGAAATAAGAAACAGGACATTTAGGCTATTGGAAAGGGTAAATCTGATAGGTGAGATTTCAGAACAGGAACTGGATATATCTTTGCCTTCTGACTACTGACTTCTGAATTCTCTGACTTCTTAATTTTTAGGGCTTTGCAACTAACTATGAAATAATGAGGTGGTAGCAAATGGGTCTATGGTTTTCTCTGTTCACGGTTGTAATACTTGTTTTGCTTGTCTTCATGGGAGTGGGGGTGGTAGGACTGAATTCCCTCTTTGGAATTGTTATACCCTATGTGGCTCTTCTCGTTTTCCTCGTTGGAATCGTATATCGTGTTGGGAAATGGACCAGGGCACCTGTCCCTTTCCGAATTCCCACTACCTGTGGTCAGCAGAAATCACATCCATGGATAAAGGCAAACAATCTTGAGAGTCCTTACAATGTGTTAGGTGTTATGGCAAGGATGGTTCTTGAGGTACTTCTATTCCGTTCCCTTTTCAGAAATACAAGAGCCGAATTAAGGGATGGCCCGAGGGTTGTATACGGGGGAACCAAGTGGCTCTGGCTGGCAGGGCTGGCCTTTCACTGGTCTTTTCTCTTGATTCTTTTAAGGCACCTGAGGTTCTTTACTGAGCCCATACCTTTCTTTGTGAATCTGTTTGAGAGTATGGATGGATTGTTCGAGATAGGGGTGCCAACACTCTACATGACCGATATCATCATCTTGCTGGCAGTGACGTACCTTTTTCTCAGAAGGGTAGTTATTCCACAGATTCGATACATCTCCCTTGCTGCTGACTATTTTCCTCTATTTCTTATCCTGGGTGTGGCACTTTCCGGCGTCCTTATGAGGCATTTTTATAAGGTAGATATTTTTAAAGTAAAGGAATTGGCTATTGGATTGTTCAGTTTTCATCCTGTGGTCCCTGAGGGGATTGGGCTGGCTTTCTATATCCATCTATTCCTTGTATGTACCTTGCTTGCCTACTTTCCCTTCAGCAAACTCATGCATATGGGGGGAGTTTTCCTCAGTCCCACCAGGAATCTGGCGAATAACAACCGTATGCGAAGACATGTCAACCCCTGGAATTACCCTGTGAAGGTTCATACATATGAAGCCTACGAGGACGAATTTAGAGAGAAAATGAAAGCAGTTGGACTGCCAGTGGAAAAGGAGTAAGATATGTCAGAAGACCTGTCAAATGTTCCGAAACCTGATGAGCTTATGGGGATAGACCATAAGCCTCCTAAAAAGGGGTGGATGGATGTCCCTGTTGATTTTAAACCGGGCACTTATAGTTATCCTGCAAAGGGCAAGAATCTTAAGATTCTTGATATGCCGAATCCGAGGGAATGGTCACCGACCGATGAGGACTGGAAACTGCCCGAAAACTGGAAGGAGATTGTCCGAGAAGGGTTCAAGGATCGGCTCGACAAGTACCGTTCTTTTCAACTCTTCATGGATATATGTGTAAGATGTGGTGCCTGTGCTGATAAATGCCACTTCTTTATCGGTTCTGGAGATCCCAAAAATATGCCTGTCCTCAGGGCAGAGCTGATGAGATCAGTGTACCGGAAGGACTTTACCACGTCAGGCAAGATATTTGGAAAACTAGCAGGGGCGAGAGAGCTTACCGAAGATGTCATAAAAGAGTGGTTTTACTACTTTTATCAATGCACCGAATGCCGTCGTTGTTCGGTTTTCTGCCCTTATGGTATTGATACAGCTGAGATTACCATGATGGGTAGAGAGCTTCTCCATTTACTTGGTTGTGGCATCAACTGGGCTATGGAGCCTGTGGCAAATTGTTTCAGGACAGGGAATCACTTGGGTATACAGCCTCATGGGTTCAAGGATACGCTTGAATTTTTTGCTGACGACATAGAAGATTTGACAGGGATCAAGATAAATGTTCCCCTTAATAAAAAAGGAGCAGAAATCCTCTTTGTTGTACCTTCCGGTGATTACTTCGGTGATCCTGGTACTTACACCTGCATGGGTTACATGATGCTCTTCCATGAACTGGGCCTTGATTACACCTGGAGTACATACGCCTCTGAAGGCGGAAACTTTGGCTTGTTTACATCACATGAGATGATAAAGAGGCTTAATGCCAAGATATATGCTGAGGCAAAGAGGTTAGGGGTAAAATGGATACTTGGGGGAGAATGTGGACACATGTGGAGGGTAATGCATCAGTATATGGATACGATGAATGGACCTGCGGACTTTCTTGAAGTGCCAACTTCTCCTATTACTGGAACGCGGTTCGAGAACGCCAAATCCACAAAGATGGTCCATATCACGGAGTTTACCTCTGACCTTATGAAGCACAACAGATTGAGATTGGATCCCAGCAGGAATGACAACCTGATAGTAACCTTCCATGATTCCTGTAACCCCGCTAGAGCTATGGGACTTATAGAAGAACCACGATATGTAATTAAGAATGTCTGCAACCATTTCTATGAAATGCCGGAAAATACTATAAAAGAGCAAACATTCTGCTGCGGGGGTGGTGCCGGATTGGGCAACGACGAAAATATGGAGATGAGATTAAGGGGAGGTTTTCCAAGAGGAAATGCTGTGAGGTATGTTCAGGAAAAGTACGGGGTAAACCGTCTTGCATGTGTCTGCGCTATTGACAGGGCTACTCTCATACCTGTATGCGACTACTGGGCTCCCGGGGTTGAGGTTACAGGCGTACATGAGATGGTAGCAAATGCCCTGGTGATGAAAGGGGAGAAGAAAAGAGAAACGAACCTTAGGGGTGAACCCCTGCCAGGAAAGGAGGACATAGAGGATGAATAACAGAACTATAATCGTAGCCGGGCTAATCATATTCCTCTGCCTTATAACTTTTCCTGTCTGGTATAATGTAGTTGGGGGGAAAGCCGCATCCGCCCCCGAACTTAAAATTGTTAGCAATGAGAAACAGTGTGTAGAATCCACTAAATATATGAGAAGCAAACACATGCAGCTGTTAAATGACTGGCGAAATTCCGTTGTCCGTGATGATAAAAGGACTTACATAGCTCTTGATGGAAAGAAATATAATATGAGTCTTTCCAATACATGCTTAAACTGTCATTCAAATAAGGCTGATTTTTGCGACAAGTGTCACAACTATGTTGAAGTGACACCTACCTGTTGGAATTGCCATGTCGTACCGGAGGGGAGCAAGTTATGAAAATCGACAGAAGAGGATTCTTAAAGATAGGTGGGTTAGGCATATTGGGGGTTGCGACTAAACCCGTTATTGATATTTTTTCAAAAGTCAAGATAGCAGAGGCTTCGGCTCAAAAAGGGGTCTTGCTAGAAAAAAGATTGGGTATGGTTGTTAATTTGAAGAATTGCAAGGACGGATGCACAGATTGCATCGATGCCTGCCATAGTGTTCATAACGTACCTAAAATTGCCAACCCAAAGGATGAGGTCAAATGGATCTGGACTGAGTCTTACGAGAATGCGTTTCCAGACCAGGAACACCGATTTATCGGGGGCGGAATGAAGGGAAGGCCTGCCATTATACTCTGTAATCACTGTGATAATCCATCCTGTGTAAGAGTATGCCCCACGAAGGCTACATTTAAAAGAAAAGATGGAATCGTAATGATGGACTACCATCGTTGTATTGGATGCAGATTCTGTATGGCTGCTTGTCCCTATGGATCAAGGAGTTTTAACTGGAGAGACCCAAGGCCTTTTATCAAAAAGATTAATCCTGACTTCCCAACGAGGACCAAGGGGGTTGTGGAAAAATGCAATTTCTGTGAGGAAAGGCTTGCCAAAGGTCTTATCCCTGCGTGTGTCGAATCGTGCAAGAACAAGGCATTGGTTTTCGGTGACGTAGAAGACTCCAACTCGGAGATAAGGGAAATTCTTCACTCCAATTACACCATTCGACGTAAACCAGGCCTTGGTACAGGGCCTCAAATCTATTATATAGTGTGAGGAGTTATGTTTGAAAAGGCTTTGATTGGAAGTAAAAAATACTGGGGTTTAGTGATTGGTCTGCTTGCTGTCATGGGGGTAGGTGCAATTTTCTATCTCCAGCAGTGGAATTATGGCTTAGGTATAACAGGTATGAGCAGGGATGTTTCATGGGGGCTTTACATTGCCCAGTTTACATTCCTTGTAGGTGTTGCAGCTTCGGCGGTTATGGTGGTCCTGCCTTATTACCTGCATAACTACAAGGCATTCGGAAGGATTACAATCCTGGGTGAGTTTGTGGCTGTGGCTTCCGTTATTATGTGTGTGACATTTATTATTGCAGATCTGGGTCAACCGACCAGGGCATTTAACTTACTACTTCATCCTACCCCCAGTTCGATCCTCTTCTGGGATACTATTGTCTTGAGCGGTTACCTCCTTCTAAATATTCTCATAGGCTGGAATGTCCTGGCTTCTGAACGAAAGTCGGTACCACCGCCTGCCTGGGTAAAACCCTTGATATACATTTCCATACCATGGGCAGTCAGTATTCACACGGTAACAGCCTTCATTTACGCTGGTCTTCCTGGTAGAGGTTTCTGGCTTACGGCTATTATGGCGCCCCGTTTTCTGGCTTCGGCGTTTGCAGGGGGGCCTGCCCTACTGATCTTATTGAGCCTTATAGTAAGGAAGTTTACAAAGTTCGACCCGGGAAAGGATGCCATTCAAAATCTTGGGAAGATCGTTGCCTATGCCATGTCAGTTAATGTGTTTTTTGTTCTGCTTGAAATCTTTACTGTCTTTTACAGTCAAATACCAGAACACATGCATCACTTTGAGTATATCTTTGCCGGTTTGGGTGAACATGTAAAACTGGTACCATGGATGTGGACTTCTGTTTCACTAGCGGTAATTTCTCTTATCCTATTGATTAACCCTGTTACACGCAGGCGGGAGGGTATCCTGGCATTGGCATGTGTGATAGTGTTCTTTTCCCTGTGGATAGAGAAGGGGTTTGTCCTGATAGTTACCGGATTTATCCCATCGCCTTTAGGTAGAGTATTTGAATATTCACCCACAGTCCCTGAGGTATTTATTACCCTTGGGGTTTGGGCAATGGGGTTCCTGATACTTGCAATTCTGTACAAGATAGCCATAGCAGTTAAGGAAGAGATAGGTGCATAAAAGGAAATTTTCAAGTTTTGATTAACTGATTATATATTTTAAGTAAGATTACAAAAAAGGGGGGATACAGACTATGGGTTACGTAGTAAAAGTTGATAAGGGTAAGTGTGACGGAGACGGTGCTTGTATAGATAATTGTCCCGTGGATGTCTTTGAGATGGGCGAAGATGGCAAATCAAATCCGGTCAACCAGGATGAATGCCTAGGTTGTGAAACCTGTATGGAAGTATGTGAAACCGGGGCAGTTACCGTGGAGGAGGAATAAAGCCAGTTTTATTATCTTGAAGATATTTGTACCCTGAAGGTACAAAAGGCTGATAAATAAAGATTAGAATATGGGACATTTAATATGTGGGGACAATGAAGGGAGGTGGTAAAGGGGGATATCTGTGATTGTATGTAGAAAAGGGCTTAGTATAAACAAGGATCTTTAGAAATTTAAACTATTAAGGAGGTAAGATTATGCCAAGTTATGTCATTACGGAAAAATGTGACGGCTGTAAAGGGCAGGATAAAACGGCTTGTATGCATATATGTCCTAACGATCTTATGGTTCTGGACAAGGAGAAGATGAAGGCATACAATCAGGAGCCTTCATATTGCTGGGAGTGTTACTGTTGTGTAAAGATATGTCCGCAGCAAGCTATGGATGTGAGAGGTTATGCAGACTTTATGCCTCTTGGTGCTGCATCAACACCCTTGAGAGGGTCAGAAGATATCATGTGGACAATAACTTTCAGGGACGGTAGGATAAAGAGGTTTAAGTATCCGATAAGGACCACACCAGAGGGTTCAATAGCTCCATTCGCAGGATTTCCTGAGGCAAATGCAGCGGATATAAACAATCAATTGCTCCTAGGAGAGCCTGACATAATGGGAGTAACATCGCTCCCGACAAAAAATTAGGAAAGGAGGAGTAACCATGAAAGAGTTTGCAACTGAAGTTGTGGAAACTGATGTATTGATACTCGGTGGAGGAATGGCTGGCTGTGGTGCTGCAGTAGAAGCTGCATATTGGGCAAAGCCGCTGGGGTTAAAGGTAACTCTTGTGGACAAGGCTGCAATAGACAGAAGCGGTCCTGTTGCAATGGGGCTTTCTGCCATTAATACCTATATGGGAATGGATGGAAAGGTAACCGCGAATTCCCGTATGCCGGAAAGGTTTGTTGAATATGTGACAAATGATCAGTGTGGTCTGACAAGACAGGACCTGGTCTATGATGTTGCAAGACATGTGGATTCGACCGTCAAACACTTCGATAAATGGGGTCTTCCTATATGGAAGGATGAGGCAGGAAACTTTCGAAAATCAGGTGAATGGCAGGTGATGATATCCGGCGAGAGTTACAAGATTATCGTGGCAGAGGCAGCAAAGAACGCTATGGCCACCCTTGGTGATAAAGGACAGATAATTGAAAGGGTTATGATTACACATCTACTAAAGGATGATAATGAACCCGACAGAGTCTGTGGTGCAATTGGTTTTAGCGTCAGGGAAGAAAAGATCTATGTGTTTAAGGCTAAGGCAACTATCGCTCTGATGGGTGGTGCGGTCCATGTATTCAGGCCAAGGTCTCAGGCTGAAGCTTTTGGAAGGTCATGGATGCCCCCCTTTGTTAGCGGATCAGTCTATGCCCTTGTACTCCAGGCCGGTGGTGAGCTTACACAGATGGATGTGACATTTGTTCCTCCGAGGTTCAAGGATTCCTATGGTCCTGTAGGAACCTTCTTTCTGCTCTTTAAGACGCCTGCAACGAATGGCGAAGGCGGGGCATACGTTGGTGGATATCCGGAAGAGTTAAAGGCGTGGGAACCTTATGCAAGTGCTAAGCCCTGTCCAACTGCTCTCCGAAACTATGAGATGATACTCTGCGCGAAGGAAGGCAAAATACCCTTCCTCATGCACACAAATAAAGTGGCAGAAAGGCTCAAGAATGAGATAACAGATCCAAAGGCACTGAAGAAGGCGTTAAGAGAGTTTGAAAACGAAGCATGGGAAGACTTCCTCGACATGACAATTGCAGGCGCTACAAACTGGGCTGCACATAATGTTGACCCATTGGAAAAACCGATGGAGCTTCAGTTGTCAGACACCGTCTTCATAGGTTCACATGCCTGCTCTTGTGGTTCATGGACCTGTGGTGCTGAAGATCTGATGCCAAAAGAGTATGTTGATTCATTTCCTGAACAGTATAACTGTATGACCACTGTCAAGGGTCTGTTTACAGCAGGTTGCGGAGTAGGTGCATGTGCGCATAAGTTTTCAAGTGGCTCACACGTACAGGGAAGGATAGCAGCAAAGTCAGCGGCAAAATATGCCAATGACAGGAAGGGCTATTCTCCAACTGTGTCCGATGCTTCTATAGGTAAATTAAAGGAAACAATATTGAAACCACTTGCCTTCTTCGAAGAAAAATGCGGATATACAACGAGCTCCGATGTGAATCCTGAATATGTCTCCCCGCATAATTTCCTTTTCAGGCTGCAGAAGATAATGGGAGAGTACGTTGGTGGATGGGAGACATTGTATGGAACGAATGACAAGCTGCTCGAGATCGCCCTCTGGAAGTTGGGTTTCTGTGCAGAGGATATAGAGAAGCTTGCTGCTGCGGATCTACATGAGCTTATGAGGGCTTGGGAGACTATCCACAGGTACTATGTTGGCGAGGCATGCGCCAGGACAAGGCTTGCCAGGAAAGAGTCAAGATGGCCAGGATACTACTATAAGTTCGATTACCTGAAACTGGATGAAAATGAGAAGCATTTTGTAAATGTAAAGTACGATGCTGATAAGAAGGAATGGAGCGTATTTAATAGGCCGATGATTCCTATTATCTAAGCTAGATGTATCTATGGGGGCGGCTGTAAAGTCGCCCCCGCATTTTATTTGATAACAGCCTATGAATGAAGAGTATGCTGAAAAACGCCGAATACTTTCTCTGGAGGACGGATTCAGATTTTCATGTCATAATGAAATTCCCTGTTTTAACACCTGTTGCGCTGATATAAATATCTTTCTCATGCCTTATGATATCCTGAGGATGAGAAAGGCTACGGGGTTCTCTTCGGGGGAATTCTTAAAGGAGTATACCATATCACTCTTGGCAGAAGAGGGGTTGCCTTTAGTAGTACTTAAGATGATGGAGGATAAAAATAAGGTCTGTCCTTTTGTTACTTTTGATGGGTGTAAGATATACCAGGATAGGCCGTGGTCATGCAGGATGTATCCAGTATTTCCCGCTCCTTCAGGAGAACAAGGGTTTGTTATAAAGGAAGGGGAATCATGTCTTGGATGTAAAGAGGAAAAATTGTGGACACTAGAAGGGTGGAAGAAGGATCAGGGGATCGATCTCTATGATAAAATGAATGGATCTTATGAGGAAATAACCCTGCATGATTACTTTCTGAAGGGGAATAAACTTGACCCAGAAATGTCTAAAATGCTTTATATGGCATGTTATGACCTAGACGAGTTTAAAAGATTTATTTTTGAAACAAGATTTTTTGATATCAATGATATGGAAAGGGAACTTATTGAAAGGATAAAAGAAAACGAGGTAGAACTCCTAAATTTTGGATATAAATGGGTAAGATCCAATCTTTTAGGGGAGGACACTTTGAGACTTAATTATGGGGTATTTGATAGCATCCTGAATGCTGATAGTAAAATATAAGCGTTTTATTTGGGTTCCATCTGTCTCCTTAAATATATTTAGTCTTACTTTGCCATGGTTAATAAATATATATCTTTTTTGTTATTAAACCTCATGAGTTATAAGAATTAGCTTGAGGCAATTGTTCAATTTTATCTTGAAGAGTCAGATAGAAAGGTTTAATCAATGTTAATGGATATGGGTATCGTAGAACCTGTTAAACGCACACTGGATTCTAAGTTCAATTTCGTATGTCATAGTGACATGAGTTGTTTTACCGGATGTTGCAGCCGTACCAGTATAATTCTTACCCCATATGACGTAGTAAGGATAAAGAATAGGTTGGGAATCTCTTCAGGAGATTTCCTCGAGAAATACACCTACACCTATATTGATGAAGCGAATTCACATCCTTATGCAGTACTTAAGACCATGGAAGATGATAAAGAGGTGGGATGTCCCTTTGTTTCATCTGAAGGTTGCACTATTTATGAAGACCGGCCTTCTAACTGTCGCTATTATCCTGTCGGTCAAGGTCTTATGATAAGTGGTTCAGATGAAGGACCAGTAAAAGAAGAATTTTATTTCTTTATAAGAGATCCAAATTGTCTTGGTTATCAGGGGGACAAAGAGTGGACAATAGGTAGTTGGAGGATTGACCAGGGGGCTGACCTTTATGATGAGATGAACAAGGAGTGGAAAGAGATCCAGTTAAGGAGGAACCCGTCTGAGTCTTCCAAGCTCGACTCAAATAAACAGGCAATGCTTTATATGGCAAGTTATGATATAGATAAATTTAAAAAATTTGTATTTGAGAGTAAATTGGTCGATATCCTTGAAATTGATAAGGAGGAGGTCGCAAAGATAAAGAATGATGAAATAGCACTGATGAAGTTTGGATTCAAATACCTGAAATATATTTTGATGCTTGAAGAAACGTTGAAAGTAAAGGATGAATGTAGAAATCATCACATAAATTCGTAAGTTAGGAGGGACATGGTGGATACAGGAGTTTTTAACAAAGATATTCTTGTTGTCGGAGGGGGGATCAGTGGGCTCACCACGGCTCTTGAGGCTGCGGAAGCAGGATACAGGGTCATCCTCGTAGAAAAAGAAGCTTTTCTGGGGGGAAGGGTAGCCAGACTAAACAAATACTATACAAAACTCTGTCCTCCAAGCTGTGGACTGGAGATAAACTTCAAGAGGATGAAGCGTAACCCGAACCTTCATTACTTTACACTGGCAGAGGTAGAATCGGTTTCAGGTGAGGAAGGGAATTATGATGTGGCAATCAGAGTGCAACCCAGGTATGTTAACGATAACTGTACTGCCTGTGGAGAATGTGAGAAGGTATGTGCTACAGAAATCGAAGATGATTTTAACCTGGGGATAAATAAGACCAAAGCTGCTTATATTCCTTACCAAATGGCTTTTCCCCTTAAATATGTGTTAGCCCCTGAGATTATTGGAACAGACGATGCAAAGAAGTGTTTAGAAGCCTGTAAGTACAACGCTATTGATTTAGAAATGCAGCCCGAGACTATCAATGTAAAAGTTGGTTCTATAGTTGTTACTACTGGTTGGAAGCCGTATGATGCTTCAAAAATAGACAATCTGGGTTTTGGAAAATACGAAAATGTAATAACTAATGTTATGATGGAAAGATTGGCGGCTCCCAATGGACCTACAAATGGAAAGATATTAAGGCCATCCGATGGGAAAGAGGTCAAGAATGTCATATTCGCGCAGTGTGCCGGATCAAGGGATGAGAATCATCTGCCGTATTGTTCAGCCGTATGCTGTTTGGCATCTCTGAAACAGGCTACATATGTACGGGAGCAGAATCAGGAATCGAAGGTCACCATTTTTTACATAGATGTAAGGGCAATTGGAAGATTCGAAGACTTCTATGTAAAGGTTCAGAGTGATGAAAACGTGACACTTATTAAGGGGAAAGTAGCAAAGGTTGAAGAAGACCCTGTTACAAAAGACCCTATAGTGGAAGTGGAAGATACGCTGTCAGGTGAGAAGATCAAGACAAAAGCTGACCTGGTTGTTTTAGCCACGGGGATAGTTCCAAATATGTTAGAAGATAAAATCCCTGTGAATATAACTTGTGACGAATTTGGATTTGCAGTCCCTGATCCATCTAAGACAGGCATATACGCAGCCGGTTGTGCCAAGAGACCCATAGGGGTTTCGGGGGCGGTTCAAGATGCAACAGGGGCAGCCCTGAAGGCCATTCAAAGTACTTTAAGGAGGTAGCCGATGGATAAGAAAATCGGGGTTTACATATGTTGTGGTTGTGAGATTGGGGAATCTCTTGACATAGATGCTCTGTCCGGTGTTGCAAGTTCTGAGTACAAAGTTCCAATATGTAAGAATCACCCCATGTTATGTGGCAAGGAAGGTTCTTCCCTTATAAGAAGTGATGTAGAGAAGGAGGGGGTTAATACTGTTGTTATTGCTGCCTGTTCTCCCAGAGAAAAGACCGATGTTTTCTTATACGATCCTACGGCTATTAGTATGGAAAGAATCAATTTAAGAGAACATGTTGTATGGTGTCATTCCCCGAATGATGAAGATACTCAGATGCTGGCGGAAGACTATATGAGAATGGGGATCGCTAAGGCACAAAAAATGGCCCCTCTAGAGCCTTTTAGTGAAGAGATAGATAAAACAGTTCTTGTAGTGGGTGGTGGAATAACAGGAATAACTTCAGCGCTTGAGGCAGCCAAAGCCGGGAAAGAAGTAGTTCTTGTTGAAAAGGGACCAGAGCTAGGTGGTTGGATGGCTAAGATATGGAAACAGTATCCTAAAACTCCGCCATACCTTGAACTTCAGGATACGGGAATAGATTCAAAGATCAAAGAGGTAAAGTCCAATACGAAGATTAGGATATATACCGGCGCCAAAATAGAGAAGACGGAAGGTGCACCTGGTTTATTTAATGTTACCATAAGCCAAGACGAAAAGTCTGAGACGGTAAGGGTAGGATCGATAGTTGAGGCTACCGGTTGGCAGCCTTACGATGCCAAAAAACTAGGACATCTGGGTTTTGGTAAGAGCCCAGATGTGGTAACAAATATCATGATAGAAGAGATGGCTAAAAAAGGGAAATTTGCCCGTCCATCGGATGGAAAAGAGGTTAAGAGTGTGGCATTTATCCAGTGTGCCGGGTCGAGAGACAGCAATCACCTGCCGTATTGTTCCACGTATTGTTGTCTTACTTCGCTCAAACAGGCCGCATATATAAGGGAACATGACAGCGATACAAAGGTTTACATACTCTACAAAGACATAAGAACCCCTGCTCAATTTGAGCTTTTTTATAAGAAGATACAGGAAGACCCTGGCGTTTTTCTGACAAAAGGTGAAGTAGTAGGAGTCTCTGAAGATTCTGATAATGGTCTTATAATAGATGTGGATAACACCTTGCTAGGCGATAAGATACAGATAAATGCCGATATGGTTGTTCTGGCAACCGGTATGGTTCCAACCGCTGGAATAGAGGTAAAAGAGTTGGAGCCGGAAGAATCTGATGAAGCTTCAGAGGAAAGAAAACAAGAAGAGATACCAAAAGATCTTATTATACCATCGGATATTTTAAATCTGAAATACAGGCAGGGACCGGAACTGCCAAGTTTGATATATGGGTTTCCTGACTCTCACTACATATGTTTTCCATATGAAACTAGAAGGACTGGTATCTATGCTGCCGGATGTGTAAGACAGCCTATGGATGGCGCTGCCTGTACGGATGATGCAGCAGGGGCTGCAATGAAAGCTATTCAGTGTGTTGAACTTACTGCTCAGGGAAAAGCAGTCCATCCAAGGGCAGGAGATATGAGCTATCCTGAGTTATATATGTCCAGATGTACACAGTGCAAGAGGTGTACTGAAGAATGTCCCTTTGGCGCGTACAACGAGGATGAGAAGGGCAACCCACTACCAAACCCGACCAGATGTCGAAGGTGCGGTATATGTATGGGGTCATGTCCGGAGAGGATCATCTCTTTTAAGGATTATTCTGTGGACATTATCGGGTCTATGGTCAAGGCTATAGAAGTCCCCGAAGAGGACGAGGAGAAACCAAGGGTCTTAGCCTTTCTATGTGAAAACGACGCTTATCCTTCCCTGGATATTGTAGGTCGTAAACGCCTTTCTTACAATCCCTATGTGAGGGTTATACCATTGAGATGTTTAGGCAATGTTAATCTCGTATGGATTGCCGATGCCCTCTCCAGCGGTATAGATGGGGTTATTTTAATAGGGTGCAAACACGGTGATGACTACCAGTGTCACTATATTAAAGGAAGCGAACTGGCAAGCGTTAGGATGGGAAAGATTAAAGAGACTCTGGACAGACTTCGCCTTGAATCTGACAGAGTACAAATACTGGAACTATCCATTGATGAATATGCTCAGTTGCCGAGTATCTTCGATGATTTTATGGAAACGATAGAAAAGGTCGGTCCAAACCCATATAAGGATATGTAGTCTGTTGGACAAAAGGCAAAGGGTGAAAGGTGAGGGGGATTAGCTTTTAACCTAAAACTCCGTTGAGGTGAAAAAATGGCAGGCAGACAACTCATAGAACCGGATATGAATTTTGTCAAAAAGGTAGTGAGCTTTGGAGGGGATACACTTAAGAAGTGTTTTCAATGTGCGACATGCTCTGTTGTGTGTAACCTGACGCCGGAAAAGAAACCTTTCCCGAGGAAAGAGATGATCTGGGTTTCCTGGGGACTAAAAGAAAGGCTCTTGGGCGATCCTGATATATGGCTTTGCTATCAATGTAACGATTGTTCTACCTACTGTCCCCGGGGGGCAAAGCCTGGCGATGTCCTCGCCGCGATAAGAAACTATAGCTTTATGCACTATGCTTTTCCAGGATTTTTAGGTAAGGCTTTGAGTCAGGGAAGGTATTTGCCCCTTCTGTTGGCATTTCCCATTGTTTTGTTTCTCTTTTTGATGGGGATTACCGGTCATCTGAATATACCCCAGGGAGAGATTGTTTTTAAAAAGTTTGTCCCGCATACAATAGTCGACCCTGTTTTCATCATCGTCTCTATCTTGGTTTTTGTATCTATTGTGGTAGGAGTCAAAAGATTCTGGAAAGGGATGAAGAATGGTGTCCACCCCAGTGAATCTCAAAATCTATCATTTTTGGATTTTGTAAAGTCTCATGTAATTCCGGTCCTTGTTGACATTTTTAAACATTCGAAATTCAAGGAGTGTGAAGAAAACAGGCCCAGATATCTTGCCCACATGATGATCTTTTACGGGTTCATAGCCCTGGCAATAGTGACGGGAATCGTATTCCTTGGCATATACTTCCTTGGGCTTCATGAGATGCTGCCTCTCCACCAGTTAAATCCCATAAAAATCCTGGCAAACCTTGGAGCTCTTGCTCTCTTTACAGGTTGTACACTCGTAATATCGAACAGACTCAAGGCAGACGAAGATAAGAGCAGGAGTACATACCTTGACTGGGTATTTATCATAATGGTATATCTGATAGCCATTTCAGGGATACTTACGGAAGTTACGAGACTGTTCGATGTTGCTGCCTTAGCCTATCCTTTATATTTTGTCCATCTAATCTTAGTCTTCTATCTTATAGCCTACCTGCCATTCTCAAAATTTGCCCATTTTATCTACCGAACTGTAGCGTTGGTTTATGCCAGTTATTCGGGGAGAGAGATAAGAGGATAAGATGGGGAAGGGTGTTAAATGGTGGATAACTGGTATTCCCAGCTTTCTGGGGTTAGCTATTCTGGTTAATCCTGTTTGGGCGGAGGTGACTGCTCAGGCTTCTGGTGCAGGAAGTAATGCCCATGCCTGGTGGTTTTGGCCTGTTACCCTTTTTGTAGTTACCCTTGTCATGGGGATTTTAGCGGTACTGGGAGGGGTTGGCGGTGGTGTTCTTTTTGTACCCATTATCAGTGGTTTTTTCCCTTTTCATCTGGATTTTGTCAGGGGTGCAGGTCTTTTAGTAGCTCTAGCTGGCGCACTGGCCGCAGGTCCTGGACTCCTGAGGCTAAACCTTGCCAGCCTGAGACTTGCCATCCCGGTAGCGTTGATTGCTTCGACCTGTGCTATCATAGGGGCTATGATTGGATTGGCTCTCCCCACTAATATCGTCCAAACAGCCCTGGGAGCCACCATCATTGGCATTTGTGTCCTTATGTTGACGGCTAAGAAATCGACACTCCCAGATGTGCCTCAATCTGATATGCTCTCCTCTGCCTTGCGGATATATGGTGTCTACCGGGAGGAAAGTACAGGACAGGTCATTAACTGGAAAATACACCGGACTCCACTGGGTCTTACCCTGTTCATTGCCATAGGTATCATGGCCGGTATGTTTGGCCTTGGGGCTGGCTGGGCTAACGTTCCTGCACTCAATCTTGTAATGGGTGTTCCTTTGAAGATAAGCGTAGCCACCAGTAAGTTTCTTCTCTCGATCACTGATACGTCAGCAGCCTGGATATACTTGAACAAAGGGTGCGTTATACCAATGATAGTAGTTCCCTCTCTGGTAGGAATTATGATTGGTTCCTTTATAGGAGTTCCTCTTCTTAAAGTGGCCAGGCCTTCAGTTGTTCGATGGATAGTTATATGCATGCTGGCATTTGCAGGGTTCAAAGCACTGGGCAAGGGGTTAGGCTTTTAAATAAGGACACTTCCAGGAAGGCGATTTTTATAAGATAAGAACGTATATATAAGGTAAGATTCAAGGAGAAGAACAATGACTGACAAATCACAAACCTCATTAGAGGCAGGACCTGAACAGATTCTCTATGCCAAAGTTTTGAGAAAAGGGATGTACCTGGGTCTTGTGATTCTCTTCATTACCTTTGCTATCTATGCTTTAGGCATTGTAAAGCCCTATATCCCCAAGGACAAAATCTGTCTCTATTGGACCATGAACGTCCATGAGTATCTTTCTTCTACTAATATCAAAGACGGTTGGAACTGGCTTGGGATGTTGAATTATGGTGAATTTACTAACTTTATAGGGATTGTTATCCTTGCTGGTATTACTATCATTTGCTATATTGCGATTATACCTGTTCTCTTAAAAAATAACGACAAATTATATGCAGTTATGTCTCTGCTGGAAGTGATTATCCTTGGCTTGGCAGCCAGTGGTATCCTTGCAGTAGGGCACTAAGGTAAAATAGAACAGGCCATTTCCATAAATTCCTTCCTGTAAGAACAGCTATCAGCAATCGATTTTTAAGACAAGAGGTTAAATGATTCCCTTAAGGGATGAAAATCCTTCCAGCACTATCCCCTTTGTCAATACCGCTCTTATCTTAGTCAACATTTATGTCTTCATCTATCAAAACTTTTTTATGCCAGGGGAGAGTAGTTCTCTTTTTTTCCGGTTGGGTACTGTTCCCTACGAATTTACCCATTTTGTGGATATTCCTCCCTCATCCTTAGTTCCTGTGCCTTTGACTATCTTTACAGCGATGTTCATGCATGGTGGCTGGATTCACCTCATAAGCAATATGCTTTTCCTGTGGATCTTTGGTGATAATGTTGAGGATGTGCTCGGTCATATTAAATATCTGTTTTTTTATATAGTATGCGGGGTTCTTGCGTCTTTCCTTCACATACTCACCAATATCAATTCCCAGGTTCCAAGTATCGGTGCCAGTGGTGCTATCGCAGGAGTGATGGGAGCATATCTGTTCCTCTTTCCAAAGGCACGCATCAGAACCCTTGTGATATTTGTTATATTCATACAAATCATAAGGCTTCCCGCAATAGTCATACTCGGTTACTGGATATTAATACAGATATTGAGCGGATTTGCTGAAATTGGGCTCCCTAAAGGTGCTGGTATAGCCTGGTTTGCCCATATAGGAGGATTTTTTTCTGGGTTTTTCCTCATTATGATAATGAAGAAACGAAGAAGGCACTATCGGAGAAATAGGGCCAGGAAATAGGAGTTGCCTTTTCTACCGGTTACTCATCCAATTCCCTCCTTGCTTCCTCCTTGGCATATTTTCTATTATACCCTTTTTTGCCCTTCTTGGTAGAAAGGGGTATGCTCTTCTTTAAGGGAAGGGGTATCCTTATCATCTTCCAGAAAGGTTTCTTTTCTTTCATTATTTTTGCCTGTAAGAAAGGATTGAGCAAGTCCAATATTTATCCCTGACGGTATAATTCAGGGGTTTAGAAATGCAACCTGTTAGGATGAAATCTAATCTTTTACATGGAGGAAAAGAGAATAACCTATCATCTTGTAGACGAGTTTAGCTGCAAGAAAATCGGGTGCAATTACGCCCGGAACGGGACAGAGCTCCATTACATCAAACCCTACGATATTCCTGTTTTCTGCTACTTTTCTTATAATATTCAATAAGTCATGCCAGCTCAACCCTCCGGGTTCTGGTGTTCCAACCGAGGGCATAATACCTGGATTTAGAACATCGAGGTCCAAGGTTATATAAATGTTCTGAGAAAGATGGGATATCATTTCATCTATCCATCCTTCTCCCTCCACAACATCCTCCTCAAAGAACACAGAAAGCCTTTTCGTTTTAATAAATTCCATCTCTTCCCTGGAAAGGCTCCTGATTCCTACCTGCACGGTAGATGCATAATCCATTACCCTTCTCATAACAGTGGCATGATTGTATTTGGTATCACAGTAAGTATCCCTCAGATCGGCATGGGCATCTAGCTGGAGAACACTGAAGTTTTTATACTCTTCTGCAAAAGCCTTCACAGCTCCGATACTCAGGGAATGCTCTCCTCCCAGCATTATCAGTAACTTCTCTTTGTCGTTAAAGATGGAAACAATATCGTAAACCCTTTTCAACATACCTTCTGGCCCGGACATATCCGGTTCCAGCTCTTTTAGGGTATGTATACCAACCCTGTAGGACTCTAAATCAAGTTCCTGATCATAGAGTTCTATATGTGCTGAGGCATTAATTATAGCCCTTGGGCCTTCCCTTGTTCCGGCTCTATAAGAGACTGTTTGGTCATATGGTACAGGAAGAATGACCACCTTTGAGGTATCAAGTTCACTAGACTCCCTTGATAGTCCTCCAAAGTTATTTGGCAAAAATAAGCTGCTGTCTAATAATATTTTTTCTTCAGAAGAAAATAAACTCAGTTACAAAACCTCCAAATTTTCTTCCCATTTTAAACTTGGGAATTATCCTGTCTTTCAATGTTTCCCTGGAACCGCTCAGAGTTGCACTGGCAATAAGAGGAAAAGCCAATGTGGCAGCATTTTGACTTGGCAACTTGGTCACTGCGGAAAGTCCTGTCGCTTTCTGAGTGTGTCGAAGTCTTGATCAGTAGTAGCCCGCTCTGACAAAGCTGGATCAAGTTCGATGGCCTTCCGAAGTGCATGCAATGCCTTAAGAACCCATTGCTCCCGCTCTTTCGCTTTGTACTTTATCGATGCCCGTGCAGCGGTCCATGCGAGGTCATAGAATAGCCGCGGTAACATGAGCCCATTTGTGATAGTTTGATCGAGAAAATTAGCTGCGTTTTCCGGCTGTCCGAGCTCCGTGAAGGCTACCGCCATCTTGAAGTAATATGCTTCTGTTCTTGGAAAAAACCGGATAAGGGGATTCAAACAGTCCTCTATTGCGATCTTGTATCTACCAGCATCAAGGAGAACTTGGCTCAGTGAATCAAGTGCTAAAGCACAGTTTGGATCAATGTTCAATGCTTTACGTAGTACCTCTTCGGCTCGGCTAAGGTCGTAGATAGCCGCGTAAGCTTGGCCCAGCAGCACTAGATATCTGATGTTTTGAGGATCCAAGTCAGAGGCGGCCTGATACTGGTCTATGGCATCGCAATGTAGGCCTTCGAGTTGTAAAACATCCCCCAAAGCAACGTGATACTCAGGCGAGAAAGCCTTCGACCTGCTTCTTTCTTTAGAATCAGCTTCAATTAAATGCAGCTCCGCTTTTAGCATGTCGTGGAGTTTCATGATACTATCAGGATCGTAGACCGCACATTTCACGCCAGCAATATCCGAAAAAGTTTCAGGGATATCCTTTACAACATGCTTGGGCGCAAGAAGAATCAAGTCTTTGTTAAGGGCATACGCCAAGCCCAGTTCGAATGCCACATTATGAGAAATATGGCCAGCAACCACAATGACAAGGTCTGCCCGCTTAACCGCATCCAAAACTCCGGTTAGGAGTAGTTGCCCGGAGGGCAAGGAAGAATCAAGAGTGTCGACCTGCCATTTTTGTCTTGAGCTATAGCTATGTGAAAGCTTTTCAAAGAAATCCTTAACTACGGCAACCGCATCATTCTCCTTTGGAAGGTCTCTGAAAACTACAAAAACTCTCTTTATAGATGTTCTGTTGTTAGACATTTCGCTCTACCCTCTGGTTAGATGCCTCCTTTACTGGTTAGCCTTGTCATGCTCAATCCCTTTCTGTTATTGGGTATGACTCACCTGTGGGTCAGCCGCGAATCGTGCCATTCATCAAGTCGAGCAGAATATTGTCTTTCTGTTCTCGCTTTCCATGCACCGTCGTGATACGCAGCACTAACTATCAGAGGAAAAGCTAATGTGGCTTCCGAATAGACCATCTGTTCAAATGTCGTGTCTACTTTACCCCAGGAGCAGGCTTCCTTGAGAGTAGAGCCGGAAAGACCGCCGTCTCTCTCGTCTGCTACAGTTATCTGGACTGCATACTTGTGCATCGGAGTTTTGAACCCGAGCACTTCCCCAGCTATGACAGTATCTTGGATAAAGTTTTTGGGCACGCCCCCTCCTACGATAAAAATGCCTGTGGAATGCGCATCCAGCTTTATCTTTGTGAGTTCTAAGAAATCCCGAACTGAGTCAATATGCACTGTATTACTAGGCGAGTTCCACTGGTGCAGCATTAAACCAAACCCGGCCGAGCTATCAGAGAAGGCAGGACAAAAGATAGGAACCCGCTTACGATAGCAGGTGTGGACTATAGAATTTTGGTCTTTTCCATTCTGTTCAATCCATCGACCCATTTCGTCGATGAACTCACGTGAACTAAGCGTTCTTGGGGCAAGGGATTCAGCTATCTCTGCGATTGTTCTATCACAGACCTTGAGTTCCTCTTCATTAATAAATGTATCGTAGATCCGATCAATACCTAACTGTCGTAGGTGATTGTCGTTTACGTGCTTACTGCCAATATAATGTTTATATCCCAGAGCCTCAAAAAAGTCCTGGTCGACTATGTTTGCACCGGTGGCCACGATAGCATCAACCATGTTATATTCTATCATGTCGATGATGACCTGCTTCAAACCTGCGCTGATTAAACTACCTGCTAGCCCTAAGAGTATGGTGCAATCTTTGTCCCTTAGCATGCTCTCGAAGTGTTCGGTCGCCCGAGAGACATCTCTACTGGTGAATGCCATATGTGCCATTGCTTTCACAAGGCCACGCATATCCAGGTTCTTGATGTCAATGTGCCTGATCGTTTCCTTCAAGAGATGATTATTTTCCATCAGCATCCTCTCTATCCAACCATGTTTAATCGTTCTCTGTATACTATATCAGTAGCCAAACAGATATCTCTTGGAAATTCTAGTCCTCTATTCAATAGTTTGATTTCAGTTTTTGTCAGACCAAACATATCTTTTACAAAACAGATAGCATTGTCTGAATCAAATGTTTTGCAGGAAAAAATATCAAGGCTCAGGTACTGTTTAAAAGGGAAAGTGTGGATGCTTATATGGCTTTCAGCGATAAGGACAACCCCTGATAACCCCCAGTCTTCGGGTTTCTTTCCAATGTATTTGAAAACATACGGCGGCATGATCTTTGTCATTTCCATTTTTTCAGGATAGGTATCCAGAAAATTATAGATCAATTCAATGTTTTCCATTTTTTTACTGTTACCGCCATAGCCATCTACCATTAGATGTTGTCCAAAATAATCCATCTTTCCAAATACCTCCTTTATCTTTAAAATATCAATGATCATCAGCGGGATAGAGACTAAAGGAACTATAGTCTCGTAAATCGCAATTTGTGAATCGTAAGCCATTTACCATTCATGGTTTTTGCCAGATATCCAATCTTTTCTCAGATTGGATATCTAAAGGTTAAGATTCTCCTGCCAAGGAACTACAAGTTACCAAGACTGTAACGTATTCTTATTAAAGAAAAATTGGGCAATTAAAGAGCCAGCATTCTCAATTTTCTGACTCTAGGGGAAGTGTGGTGGGATATAATGGGAGGCATTTTTTCTATTTATTGCTACCCCCAATCCACCATCCTTCCGATGCTTAGCTTCTTATTATCGGCCTCACCTTCATCCGCCGTATCCATAAAAACCCCTATCTATTGAAAACGTTCTGTTTAATTAGAGAATATCAAAACTAAGTCTAAATACATTAATTGATAAGAAATGTCAAGATTTTTTTAAGGTATTAAATATTACTTAAATATACTCTTTTACAAGGATTTCAGCAATCTGAACGGCATTGAGGGCAGCACCTTTGCGAAGGTTATCCGCTACAATCCACATATTGATCCCTTTTTCAATGGATTCATCCTCCCGGATCCTTCCGACAAAGGTGTCATCCTTGCCGGCAGCATCAATAGCCAGGGGGTATCTTGCAGATGCAGGATCATCAACAACAGTTACCCCTGGGGCTTGTGAAAGCAACTTTCTCACCTCATCTGCAGTAATCTTTTTCTCGGTTTCTATGTTGACTGATTCTGAATGACCATAAAACACCGGCACTCTCACCGTGGTTGCAGTTACCCTGATTGAGTCGTCCACCAGTATCTTCCTGGTCTCATTTACCATCTTCATCTCTTCTTTAGTATAGGCATTTTCGAGAAAGATATCTATATGGGGCAAACAGTTAAAGGCTATTTGGCGGGGATAAACTTTACACTCAACATCCTGAAAGCTCAGTATATCCCTGGTCTGATCCTGAAGTTCATCTATAGCCTTTTTCCCGGTTCCAGATACCGCCTGATAAGTTGATACTACAATCCTTTTGATCTTTGCCACATCATGGATTGGCTTTAATGCCACCACCATCTGAATTGTAGAACAGTTGGGGTTGGCAATAATCCCTTTATTCATATATTGGGCAATGGCATGGGGGTTTACCTCTGTAACCACCAGGGGAACCTGACTGTCCATTCTGAAGGCACTGGTATTGTCAACCACTATACAGCCTGAACTGGCAGCAATGGGGGCAAACTTTTCGCTTACAGTCCCCCCTGCTGAGAACAAAGCAATATCAACCCCTTTAAAAGAATCCTCATCGAGTATCTCAACCTTTATATCTTTACCATAAAACTCAACGTAAGAACCAGCCGACCTACTGGAAGCCAGCAGTTTTAACTTCCCAACAGGGAATTTCCGTTCTTCCAGGATCTTTACCATCTCATTGCCAACTGCTCCTGTTGCCCCAACAACTGCAACGCTGTACTTCTCTTTCTTCATAAGACCTAACCCCTTATAGCTCCTTCATGTACTTTATTACTAAATCACCGACTTCTCTGGTGCCATATCCCATCTCCCCTGCTGAGAGACTCTTAATATCTCTGGTGAGCACCCCGATGACCGCATGTTCTATAAGCTTTGCTGAATTTTCTTCTCCCAGATGCTCTAACATCATCTGACAGGCCGAAATTGCGGCTAAAGGGTTTATTACATTTTTCCCAGTGTATTTTGGGGCTGACCCTCCGATAGGTTCAAACATACAGGTTCCCTGGGGGTTAATATTTCCACCAGCAGCTATTCCCATCCCTCCCTGAATTATAGCCCCGATGTCAGTGATTATATCTCCGAACATATTATCAGTGACGATTACATCAAACCATTCAGGATTTTTTATCAACCACATGGATATTGCATCCACATGGGCATAATCGGTGGTAATATCGGGGTAGTCCTTTGAAACATCTTCAAAGGTTCTATCCCAGAGGTCAAAGGCGTAGGTCAAGACATTTGTCTTACCGCATAGGGTAAGCTTCTTAGATTTGTTTCTCTTCCGACATAAATCGAAGGCATATCTGATGCATCTTTCCACACCCTTTCTAGTGTTTATAGACTCCTGTATTGCCACCTCATCAGGGGTCCCTTTCTTCAAAAACCCTCCGGAACCCACATAAAAACCCTCTGTATTTTCCCTAACCACCACGAAGTCAATATCTTCTGGCCCCTTGTTTTTGAGTGGAGTATCTACACCGGGGTATAATTTTACCGGTCTGAGATTTACATACTGATCAAGCATAAATCTTAGCTTCAGGAGTATCCCTCTCTCCAGGATTCCGGGTTTCACATCAGGATGTCCTATCGCACCCAGGTATATTGCATCCATTTTCCGGAGTTCTTCAACTACTGAATCAGGGAGGATTTCACTGGTCCGAAGATACCTCTCTCCTCCCAGGTCATACTCCATCAGATCATACTTGAATCCGTTTATCTCCGAAGCAGCCTTTAGTATTTTGAGCCCTTCAGCAACCACCTCTGGACCTGTGCCATCACCAGGTATAACCGCTATGTTGTATGCGTTCTTGCTCATATGAAATTTAGCTCCAATTCGCTCAATCTTACAAGTTTTTCCAGAATCTCATCAAACCAAATAATGCCTTTGATTTTCAAGTCATCTTCTCCAGCATCTTTGGCATATTATATATCATAGCCCCTTATTTTCATAGAGTTTTTTTCTCTAAGGGGAAAGTTCAGTTGAACTCTTTTTCTGTCATTGGTTAGTCTCAAGGTTTACTTGAAGCCCTTTAACTTGATAATTCCCTGTAGCTTGGCTTGCTACAGGGTTCAATAGTCATTCCTGTGAATTCCGTATCAAGTACGGGGCAGGCGCAGGAATCCAAAAAACTAAAAGACTAGATTCCGTGTCGAGCACGGAATGACAGAATATAGAATAACGAAAGCGTATCTGAAGTCCAGCGAAGCTGGATTTGGGCGGGGTACCAAAGGCGCGTAGCCAGATAGATTCTATTATGAACCGTAGATTTTCCCATATAATCTTTCCCCCAACTCCATAATATCATTTTTTCTGACTACCACATCTATCCAATTTTTTGGAATATTCTCGTAGCCATAATATATGCCTGCCAATCCTCCAGCTACAGTTCCCGTTGTATCGGTATCACCACCGAGATTTACTGCAGTGAGAACAGTGTCTGTATAAGAATTATTATTGAGAAAACACCATAGACTTGCTTCTAGAGTATCCACCACATAACCACTGGATTTGATAGACTTTTCTGGCAATTCAAATATATCAGATTCTAAGATTCTCGCAAAATTAGTTAATTCTATGGAATATGGTGGTTTGGAATAATATTTTAAAACAACATCTTTCATGTTTTTGTATGCCAATTTGGGAGGGTTTCCCTTAAGAATATTGATCACGAGATGAATGTACATACCACATGCCATTTGAGAGCGTATGTGTCCGTGTGTTAAACAGGATACTTGATGAGTGATTACAAATTGCTGAGGGCTATCAGATTTTTCTAACTGAAATGCTAATGGCAAAATTCTCATCAACGACCCATTACCATTGCTAAATTCGTCATTTGGTCCTGCATCTAAAAGATTTATTCCCTTCTTTAAACGAGAAATAGCAATACGGGTAGTGCCTCCGATGTCAAAAGCTCTACCATACGGAGTCCAATAGCCTTCGTATAACCATCTAACAAATCTATCAGCAATATCTTGAATATCAAAACCATTACAAAGAGATTCGGCTAAACAAAAAGCAAGCGAACTGTCATCTGACCATGTTCCCGGCGGTTGATTGTGACTCCCGTAACCGACCATATCTGTAATGGGGTTTTTCTTTAGTTGGCTTCTGGACTTAAATTCCACTGGGACTCCAAGCGCATCACCAATGCATAACCCAAATAGGCCACCAAGCACCTTGTTTTTTCTCATAATATTCTCACCTATTGAAATCTATGGCTATCGGGTGCAGGCCAGAAGAAGTACGAAGCATTTCAAGAATGTCTTTTGCTTTTGGGGTGTTGTTATCTGCTGGTGCGGGCAGTAAGTTTTATGAAACATTCATGAGCTATTAGCTCACAAAGAATGATGAAAACCTGTTCCTGACAGGTTCAGGAATTGCAGTCAAGACAGCCGATCCGCTTCTGGCGGACTACTATGGATGGTGATCTTATAACCGACAGGTGTCCCACCTGTCAAATGGGGATTTTTTTAAGTGAAGATAAGAAAAATATCACATTTTTTATAAATAATTCCATTAATCAACACTAACTTCACGACACAATATTTCTTCTATTTCTTGAATCATCATGCGAAGTTGAGGGATGGAATTGCCGATGTTTGCTCCAGAGGAATTTTTCAGGGGGAACTAATCATCTTTTTTGTTACATATCCCATCAATCCCCCGCTCTGGACTAATTCCTGCATAAAAGGTGGAATGGATTCACAACTGAAGGTTTTATGCCTTGTATGATTTATAATCTGTCCCCTGTCGAGGTCTATCTCTACCTCATCTCCAACCTCGGTGGCATCAACGGCTTCGGGACATTCCATTATAGGAAGGGCCATGTTAAAAGAGTTTCGATAAAATATCCTGGCAAAACTCTTGGCAACCACGCAGGATACCCCTGCTGCTTTTATTGCAATAGGGGCGTGTTCTCTCGATGATCCACAACCGAAGTTTTTTCCCGCAAATATGATATCACCCTGTTTTACCCTTTCGGCAAAGGATGGATCAACATCTTCCATGCAGTGCCTTGCCAGTTCTTCCGGATCAGAGGTATTCAAATAACGGGCAGGTATAACAGCATCCGTGTCAATATCTGATCCAAATTTCCAGACCCTCCCCTTAAATCTCATCTATTTCTCCTGGGTTTTGGAGTTCTTCCGGGCTCCCTATTCTTCCAAGGACAGCTGATGCCGCTGCTATTGCTGGATTTGCCAGATAGACTTCACTCTCAGGGTCTCCCATTCTTCCCACAAAGTTTCTATTCGTTGTAGCCACTGCCCGCTCTCCCTTGGCAAGTACCCCCATATGGCCACCAAGACAGGGGCCGCAGGTTGGGGTGCTGATAGCGGCGTTGGCATCCAGAAAAATGTCAAAAAGCCCCTCTTTCATGCTCTGCCTGTAGACCCACTGAGTAGCCGGGATAATTATTAACCGGGTATAGGGGGCTGCCTTTCTGCCTTTTAAAATACGGGCTGCTATCCTCATATCTTCCAGCCTTCCATTGGTACATGATCCTATTACCACCTGGTCTATAGAAATATTTCCTGCTTCACTGACCCCTTTTACATTTTCAGGGAGGTGAGGAAAAGCAACCTGAGGCTCAATCCTTGAGACGTTGTATTCTCTTACATCACAGTACCTGGCATCATTATCACTTGAATAGAATTTATACCCTCTCTTTGCCCTACTACCCACATACTCTTCTGTTATTTTGTCCGGGACAATTATGCCACTCTTTCCCCCGGCCTCTATCGCCATATTGGCCATGGTAAACCTGTAGGCCATTGGGAGATTTTCTATAACATCCCCTGTAAATTCCATAGCCTTATAAAGGGCTCCGTCTACCCCAATATCCCCTATTGTATAGAGGATAAGATCCTTTCCACTCACCCACCTTTTTAGTTTTCCAGTATAGACAAACTTAATTGTTTCAGGAACCCTTAACCATGACTCCCCGGAAATCATAGCTGCTGCCAGGTCAGTACTGCCAACACCGGTAGAAAAAGCCCCCAGTGCACCATATGTACATGTATGACTGTCGGCACCTATCACCAGATCCCCCGGTAGTACTATCCCTTTCTCCGGGAGGAGGACATGCTCGATCCCCATCTCACCCACTTCATAGTAATGGATGATATTCTGTTCTTTAGCGAAATCCCGTATTAACTTGGCTTGATTGGCGGATTTAATGTCCTTATTCGGGGCGAAGTGATCTGAAAGCAGAACCAACTTTTCCCTGTCAAATACCTTTAATGCTCCTGCCTTTTTAAACTCTTTGATGGCAATGGGAGCAGTGATGTCATTGCCCAGGGCTATATCTACCCTTACATTGATTATCTGTCCCGCTTCAACCTCACGCTCTCCAGCATGATCAGCAAGTATTTTCTCTGTAATGGTCATTCCCATAAGTCTTTTTCTACCCTGGAAGTTCTGCCTGTCGGCAGACAAGAATTCAACTATCAGCCCTCAGCTTTCAGATACAGGGTGGGTTAACAGCACTAAATATATCAACCGCCTATTGGTAAGTTACGTAAACGAATTCTGTTTTGATCAAAAACAACAACACAACCCCTTTCCAAGCTTTCTGTTAAAGTTGATAGATTTGCTATCAGAACTTGTAACTGTTTTTCAGGTCGGCGGGTTGTCATGCCTCGGAATAAAATGAAAGATGGTTTACTCTCGGCACGGAGCGCAAGTAATGTTCCGAAATCGGTATCCGCTGAGACAATAACGCGATTTTCCCTAAGGGTACGTTCCAGAATTTCTGTATCCGATGCGCTTTGCATCCCATAATCACGCACATGAACGGTATCGTATCCCGACGATCTCAATCCGTCTGCAACCAGTGGAGACAAGGCATTATCTATCAGGAATTTCATGCCTGCATAACCAGTGGTAATTCACGTTCACGAAGCGCTTCCGCTGCATACCTCAGTGATTCAACGATATCACCCTTTTCAAGATCAGGATAGGCTGACAGGATCTCCATATCGTTCATCCCTTCCGCCACCATAGCAACAATCGTAGCCACAGGAATCCTCAAACCACGAATACAAGGCATCCCGTTCATCTGGTATGGATTAATAGTGATTCGTGAAAAGTTCATACATTTGCCTCCTTCAACCTGTTGCCCGGTCCTCAAACACAGTCAACTGAACTACAATTGCAGGTCTGACACCTTGTTGTTCGTATCCGCCAGAAGCAGGAATTTCAACGAGATAAATATCTCCGAAAATCACGATAAATTAGCCTCAAAATTACTTAGTGCTTCGTAGCTTAAAGTATCCCACTCGTCAAATTCTTTTTTGAGATAGAAATCAGCTTCCCGATGCATATTGATACTTTTTTTAAAGATACGTATCATGTTGAGAAGATTAAGAATCTGCTCATCAGGTATATTTTGCAACTCCTTGATAATCTCATCTTTGTACTTCATTTGCGTATGCATTTATTACTTCCATCACATTAATGACAATTGAGACTTCGCACAACCTGCCGAGAGCTTGAAGAAATCCCCTGAAGGCGAATCCGCTTATAGCGGATCAAAAAACCGTAAGTCGTGAATCGGCTTGCTGATGGCTGTCCGCTGATTGCTGGTTAGTTACTGTATTATAATGGGGTATTTCTTCCTGTACTCAAGTCTATTAAGGGCATTTACAAAGGCTTTAGCACTTGCCATAATGATGTCTGTATCTGCACCCTGCCCAGTTACCTGAATGCCATTCTCCTCTAATCTAACTGTAACTTCTCCCAGGGCATCAGTCCCTCCGGTGATGGAGTTTACGGAATATCGCACCAATTTGCTTTCTGTCCTTGTAATCTTTGAAATAGTTTTGAAAATGGCATCTACAGGACCTGTCCCGAATCCAGCCTCCTGTATAGTCTCCCCTCCCATCTCAATCTGAACTGTAGCCACTGGCACAGTGACACTCCCGCTGATTACATTCAGATATACTAATTTATAGGTGTCCGGAATTCTCAAGATTTCATCTATGATTATGGCTTCTATGTCCTCATCAAAAACCGTCTTCTTTTTATCGGCTAATTTCTTAAAGCGCTTAAATGCCAGATTAAGGTCTTTCTGCGATAATTCATACCCAATTTGTTTCAGCCTTTCACGGAATGCATGCCTCCCTGAATGCTTTCCAAGAACCAGAGTACTTTGAGATACACCTATAGATTCCGGGGTTATTATTTCGTAGGTTGTCTTCTCCTTAAGCATTCCGTCCTGATGTATTCCTGATTCGTGGGCAAAGGCATTACTGCCGACAATTGCTTTATTTGGTTGTACAGGTACGCCTGTAATATGAGTAAGCAACCTGCTTGTGTTGTATATATGGTCTGTGCGAATATTGGTATCACATTTGTGGAAGTCTTTCCTCGTTCTAAGGGCCATTACAATCTCCTCTAAAGAGGCATTTCCTGCCCTTTCGCCTATACCGTTTATAGCGCACTCAACCTTCCTCGCCCCATTTTTGATTGCAGCCAGACTATTTGCTACAGCCAGTCCCAGATCATTATGGCAATGGACACTTATTACAGCATTATCGATATTTGGCACACTTTTCCTTATATGCTTTATCAATGAACCAAACTCCTCCGGTATTGCATAGCCAACCGTGTCGGGAATATTGATAGTTGTTGCCCCTGCGTCTATAACGGCCTCGAATATCCTGCATAGGTAGTCTACATCACTTCGGGTAGCGTCTTCGGCAGAGAATTCAACATTTTGTGTGTACCCTTTGGCATGTTTTACAGCCTTCACTGCGGCTTCCAACACATCTTCTTTACTCTTCATTAATTTATATTTAAGGTGTATATCCGATGTAGCAATAACAATATGGATAAGGGGATTCTCTGCGTATTGTAATGCTTCCCATGCCCTATTAATATCTTCAATATCCGTACGGGCAAGGCCGGCAATCTGCGGTTTCCTGATGTTCTTAGCGATCTCTCTAACTGCTACAAAATCCCCTTCGGAGCTAATGGGAAACCCAGCCTCAATAATATCCACATTGAGCTTTTCCAGTTGCTCTGCCACTCTTAGCTTTTCAGCAACATTCATGCTGAAACCAGGCGACTGTTCGCCATCCCTCAATGTGGTATCGAATATCTTGATAATCTCTGTCACAATCTTTACCCCCATGATCTAAAGATCTGCACTCTCACTCTCACTCTCTTTTTCGCTCAACTTCTCAGTCGCCTTTCTTCTCTGGTAGAATATCATAGTTACAGGACCAGATAGAGCATAGGATAGAAAAAGGATGAACAGCATAATCTGTGGCTTGGCTACGACAAGCATAAGGACAAGAACTAAGGTTACTAAAAAACTGAAAGGCCTCCTCTTTAGTAAACCGAGTTCTTTAAAGCTGTTATACTTAATGCTGCTAACCATCAAAAATGAGAGCAGATAGATCATAACCAAAACAGTTATGTGTTTGGTATCTTCATCATAACCAAGATAATAAAAGAACAGCACTGTTGATGCTATAAGGCTTGCTGCTGCTGGTATGGGAAGCCCGTTAAATTTATCACTTTTAACATCAGTTATCTGAACATTGAATCTGGCCAGTCGAAGGGCACCACATGCTACGTAAAGAAAGGCTGCCAGCCAACCAAACCTTCCAAATGGTACTAATGCCCACGAAAAGACAAGCAACCCTGGTGCTATCCCGAATGCCACCAGATCTGCTAGAGAGTCATATTCGATACCAAATCTGCTTGTACTCCTGGTAAGTCTTGCAATTCTGCCGTCGAGCCCATCGAAGAGGAGCGAAACCAATATAGCACAGGCTGCATATTGAAACTTACCATCCAAAACCGAGACAATTGCATAAAACCCTGAGAGTAAACTCACAGTGGTAAAGAGATTCGGCAGCACATAGATGCCCCTTTTCATACTGTCTTTCTTTTCCTTTTTTCTTCTTTTCATGTCAAATACCCCAGTATTGTTTCTCCACCCTTAACCCGTTGGCCGATTTTGACATCGATTTTAGTCTCTGGAGGTAAAAAGATATCCACACGGGAACCAAAGCATATCAGACCAAATCTCTGCCCCCTTATTACTGCGTCTCCCTTTTTAATCCAGCAGATAATCCTCCTCGCAACCAATCCGGCAATCTGGATAAAAACTATCTTTTTATTATCCTCTGTTTCCAGGAGTAACGCATTCTGTTCATTTAAAAGAGATGCTTTATTAAAATTTGCTGAAAAGAACCTTCCTTTTCTGTAGAATACATCTGTTATTCTACCAGATGCTGGTACCCTGTTTATATGAACATTAAATATAGACATAAATATACTGATCTTAACTGTCTTTCCGCCCATGAATCGGTCTTCTAAGTATTCTCCTGCATAGATAACCTTACCATCAGCCGGAGCTACGACAGAGCCTTTGAAGTCTGGTATCCTTCTTTTTGGATTACGAAAGAAGTATAACAGAAATAGATCGATTAAGATTAGCAGGAGAGTAACGTAAACTGGGAGTAAGAATCCAAGAACTATTGTAAGTATGGAAAGAGGGATGACAAGTATAAGCCCCTCTTTGGCAACAGGAAATTCCGTAAACCGCAAGGTTAACCCTTCTTTCCAATCCAGCCCATCATGCTGCGGAGTTTCTTCCCGACTACTTCTATAAGGTGTTCACTGTCCTGTTTTTTCAAAGCGTTATAGACAGGCCGGTTTGCCTGGTTTTCCAGTATCCATTCCTTGGCAAACTTACCGCTTTGTACTTCTTCCAGAACCCTTTTCATCTCTTTTCTTGTCCCCTGATTGATTATCCTTCTTCCAACCATCAGGTCTCCGTATTCGGCAGTGTCGCTCACTGAGTACCTCATATAGCTGATCCCTCCTTCATAAAACAGGTCCACGATGAGTTTCAACTCGTGAAGACATTCAAAGTAGGCTATCTCGGGCTGATACCCAGCTTCGACCAGTGTATCGAACCCGGCCCTGACTAATTCTGAAACACCTCCACATAGGACACATTGCTCGCCAAAAAGGTCCGTTTCGGTCTCTTCTTTAAAGGTTGTTTCAATCACTCCTGCCCTGGTTGCTCCTATCCCTTTTGCGTAAGCCAAAGCGGTGTCTTTTGCCTTTCCGGTATAATCTTGAAAAATAGCCAACAAAGACGGAACCCCAGCACCTTTTTCGTATTCTCTTCTGACTAAGTGTCCGGGGCCTTTAGGCGCTATCATAATTACATCTATATTGTTGGGTGGAACAATCTGGCCAAAATGTATGTTGAATCCGTGAGAGAACACCAACGTCTTTCCTTTGGTTAAATTGGCTCTTACTTCATTTTGGTATAGTTTTGCCTGGACATCGTCCTGTGCCAGGATTTGTATCACATGAGCTTTAGCTGATGCGTCCGAGGCACTAACAGGCTTGAATCCATCCTCTATGGCTTTTTCATAGTTTGGTGTCCCTTTAAGTTCAGCAACTATTACGTCAATGCCACTGTCTCTCAGGTTTTGAGCCTGGGCATGACCCTGACTGCCATATCCAATAATAGCTATCTTTTTTTTCTTCAGGGTCTCTAACTTCGCATCTTTTTCATAATATATTTTTGCCATTACGCCTCCTTATTAAAATAGTTCTTCTAAAACATATTCAATAACACATTTAAATCCCCTTACTGCCCCGGGATATAGCTACTTTACCTGTCCGGACTACCTCTTTTATCCCCATAGGTTTAAGAAGATCTATTATTGCTTGAATCTTATTCTCATCTCCTGAGACTTCTATAGTGTATGACTTTGGAGTTACATCAACTATTTTCCCTCTAAAGATATCCGTAATCCTTAGAATTTCAGCCCTGGAAGATGATTCAGCCATAACCTTTATCAGTATCATTTCCCTGTCAATATAGTCATTCCCAAAGAAATCAACAACCTTGATTATGTCTACAAGTTTATTCAACTGTTTGGTTATCTGTTCTATAATCTGGTCATTGCCTCTGGTTACTATAGTCATCCTTGAAACAGACGGGTCAAGGGTCTCTCCAACGCAAAGGCTCTCTATATTAAATCCTCTGCCGCTGAAAAGACCTGCTACCCTTGCCAGAACACCAGGTTGATTCAAAACGAGGGCTGATATAGTATGTCTCATCTCCAAAACCTCCCTGTCTGTGTGCGCTGACGCACAGGCAGGCACATCAGACTAACAACATTTCCTTAAGAGGGGCACCCGCTGGGACCATAGGGTACACATCCTCTTCCCGCTCTACCACAAAGTCCATAATAACTGCCTTGGGGATTGACAGGGCCTTTTCGATTGTCGGTACAACTTCCTCCGGTTTTGTAGCCCTCAAACCCACAGCCCCATAAGCTTCAGCTAGTTTTACAAAATCAGGAGAGACTTCTAGACAGGTATTGGAGTATCTTTTATCGTAGAATAGCCCCTGCCATTGACGTGGCATTCCCAGGCAACGATTGTTTAAGACAGCAATCTTAACAGGCAGATTGTATTGAGCTACCGTGGCCAATTCCTGAATGTTCATCTGTATACTTCCGTCACCGGCTATATCTATAACTGTTTTTTCAGGGAATGCAATCTGCGCTCCTATCGCTGCAGGGAATCCATAACCCATGGTACCGAGGCCACCTGAGGTTAAGAGGGTTCGAGGTTTGGTGAAAAGGTAGTACTGGGCAGTCCACATCTGATGTTGCCCAACCTCGGTTGAGATTATTGCTTTTCCCCTTGTTAATTCATAAATCTTTTCCACCACATATTGAGGTTTTATAACATCCCTCTGTTCATATGTCATAGGATAGGTATTCTTCCACTCGTTTATCTGATCAAGCCATTCTCGACGGATGCTTGTCCAATCCTCTTTCTCCTCTTGAATCAACTTGTTGATCTTCTTTAAAACATCTTTTGCGTCCCCCACTATAGGGATATCTACTCTAATATTTTTACTGATAGATGTAGGGTCAATATCGATATGTATTATCTTTGCGTTGGGGGCAAACTCATCTGTTTTCCCGGTAACCCGATCGTCAAAACGTGCGCCAACGGCTATTAATAGATCACAGTTGGTAACGGCCATATTCGCCCTGTAGGTGCCATGCATTCCCAACATTCCCAATGAAAGTTCATCTACTCCGGGGAAACAGCCTAAACCCATTAAGGTGCTGGTAACAGGGATGGCGAGAGTCCTGGCAAATGCTGTTAACTCCTCAGAGGCATTGGAAGAGATTACTCCTCCACCTGCATAAATCAGAGGTCTATCAGCCTTTAATATCAATTTAAATGCCTTTTGAATCTGGCCACGATGCCCTCTGTAAGTAGGGTTATAACTCTGCATATTGAGACTTTCAGGATAATTGAACTCTGCTGAGTCGGCAATAACGTCTTTGGGTAGATCTACAAGTACAGGACCAGGTCTCCCTGTCCCTGCAATATAAAATGCCTCTTTAATTATTCTGGCTAATTCTTTTATATCTTTAACAAGATAGTTGTGTTTTGTACATGGCCTGGTAATTCCCATTATATCTGCTTCCTGAAATGCATCATTACCTATTAGTCCGGTAGACACCTGACCAGTTAAAATTACTACCGGGATAGAATCCATATAAGCTGTGGCAATTCCTGTAACCGTATTAGTTGCTCCAGGCCCGGATGTTACAAGACAAACACCGGTTTTACCCGAAGAACGGGCATATCCATCAGCCGCATGGACAGCTGCCTGTTCATGCCTTACCAATATATGCCTGATGGGGGAATTCAATAATTCATCATAGATGCCAAGTACTGCCCCCCCTGGAAAACCAAAGATGATGTCTACACCTTCTAAACAAAGGCTCTCTAATAGAATTTGGGCTCCTGTCTTCTTCACAATGCCCCCTGTTTTAAATGTAATTAACGATACTTACCAAGTTTCACAGTGGTCAGGGATCAGTTGTCAGATAGGAATTAAAGTTCCTTTACTGAATCCTGTTAACTGAACCCCGTAAACTGTTAACGATACTTTGATAGAATTTCTTCTATTTTATCTTTCCCCGCAAGTTTCAACTTTTGAATTCTCTTTCTTTCGATCTTTTCTTCCGGGGTAAGGTACGGTTTTTTATTATACTCCTCCAGTTTTTTTTCAAATTCAATATGCTCATCTACATAACCCTTTAACTCTTTATCTGTTTCTACCAATTTTTCTATTAATTTCGCATCCCTTTCCTCCATCAAACAACACCTCTCATTACTTTAGATGTTTATAATTCTCTAAAATAATTAGTTTTTCTTATCAGTAAAGCTGAACCTCCAAATTCGGCTGCGACTTGATTAATTATGTCAATAAGTTGTAATCGTAAAAATCAGTAAAATTTATAATATACTTGAATAGATTTGTCAATAAGCAATTAGTAAGCAATTGGTTTAATATGAGCAACCAAATGGGTATCATTGTTCTTTTTATCTTGATAGAGGAGGGATATCCTGATATGAATATATGATCTCAAGTTAAGAAAAAGGGTTCATCTCCCAAAGAGTTGGGAGATGAACCCAGCAAAGAAGATACCCTTCACCAATAGCAAAACAATGACAAAGGTTATTAAAGTTGACCCGATAGTCCCTGACCCATTAATTATTTCAGAATCTGCCTTGTTAATCAATAAAGAAGGCGTGATAGTCTTTCCCACGGAAACCCTTTATGGTATCGGGGTAAATGCCCTCAGCGAAAATGCGATCAGAAAGGTTTTCAATATAAAAGGTAGAAACTATGAAAACCCCATACCAATCCTGATTAATAAAAAAGAGACTTTACCTGAATTTGTATCTAACGTGCCTGAAAAGGCAGAGAACCTGATTAAAAAATTTTGGCCAGGGGGATTAACAATTATCTTCGAGGCATCTCACAAACTGCCCTCTCTGCTTACAGGCAATACAGGGAAGATAGGCATTAGAATATCAAACAACCCAATAGCACAGGAGTTAGTTAAACAAGCAGATGTCCCTGTAACAGCTACCAGTGCAAATATTTCCGGTCAAAAGGGCTGTACCACTGCCCTTGAAGTCTATGAAAGCCTAGGGAACAGGGTTGATTTGATACTCGATGGTGGAAAAACCAGGGGTTCCATTGGATCAACTGTAATAGATGCCACCTGCAAGCCTATTAAAATCATAAGAGAGGGTGTAGTAAGTTTAAGGGATTTAAAAAAATATCTTTGAGAATCAGCCGTTCAGCATTTGGCTTTCAGCAAGAGGGAGAAAAGAAATAAAAAAATCATAGCAGAATTAAAGACCTCCTCCAGATTTCCACATGCCACTGACTTCCTCAACTTTCTCCTATTCGCGGTTAAGAACTAAAAAAGTAACTATAGTACCTTTTGCCCAGACATATAACTAGAGCTTCGAAAAACTGCCAATAGTGTCATTCCGAACCCTTCACCTGTCATTCCGAACGAAGTGAGGAATCCTGTCTTTCTGCTCAGGATAAACTCAACGAGAAATCTGTCTCTTCGTTCAGGGCAGGCTCCGGGAGAAACCTTGAAAAGATTAAAACCATTAAGATTTCTCGTCGCTATTGCTCCTCGAAATGACAAAATTCAAAGGCCTCATAAAATCTAAATTGCATTACTATATTCCTATTATTTTTATAAATATAAAATATATCTATTGACATTTAGAAAATATTGGGTTATTTTATATAAAAAATTAATTCAGAGGATTTATGGAAAAAGAGACAAGACACGAACGTTTCAAAAGGGTAGCGTCAAAGAGGACTAATGATATCCTTGAAAAAATAAGGATACTCGGAAATTGCTCTAATAAAAGTTCTTATGAGTATACAGAGGAAGAGGTAAATAAGATTTTCTCAGAGATTGATAAGCAGCTGAAGTTGACGAAGGC